>JAQUAR010000258.1 GCA_028687155.1 Methylacidiphilaceae bacterium
GGAAAACCAAACAGGGGCAATATATGAGTGAGCAGGAGGCCAGGGCAAAAGGCTTCCACCCGGCGCACGGCACCGGGGAATAGCGAAGAGAAACCAGCGAGACAACTATGGCGCTCAATCGAAAACCCAGTTCCAACCTTCAAAAACGGGAGCTCGCCAAAAGCGAAACCACTCCCGGTCAGCTCTCCCTTTCCTTTACGGACGGATCCCAGCTCCTCATCCGGCTGGCATCGGCAGCCCCGCCCGTGCCCGACAGGGGCACGATGGAAAAGGTTCTCGAAACCGGAAGCCGCTTTGTCCTGGTCCTTGACTCCGGATCTCCGATCGAACTGGCGCTCGCCGATCCAGGCGCTTCGATCTCCCTTCGCGACGCGCAGGGGACCATCGAGTATGTCGGATAGAGGAAGAGAAATGCTTTTGACAATTCGGGCGATCGAAGGGAGCATTTCCCTCTGCCATGCGGGTGTAGTTCAGTGGTAGAACACGGGCTTCCCAAGCCTGTAGCGAGGGTTCGATTCCCTTCACCCGCTCCCCCCTTTGCAGGTCTAAGAAAGCAATGGGAGCGGTTCCTCCTTGACCCGTGCTCCTCCTTGCCCTAAGGCGGAGTTCATTCGAAGCATGAAAGCACTCCTCGCGGCGTTTGGCGTTTTTCTGGCGGCACCGATGGTTTTTGGCTACCGGCTCGTTTCCGACCGGCTCTCCAACGCCACCGTCATGGCAGAAGGGAGCATTACGCCCGGCTGTGCCGGTCGGATCGGCATGGCGCAGGGATCCCTCGAACCTGGGGGCGGTGTGCGTGTGGTGCCGGTGCAGCTGCCGGAGGGGCTGCCCGAAGGGGTGCCCGGGGAAGAAAAGCCGGCGGACGACGAGAGCAAAAAGGCACCCGCCGAGGAGGGGGAGGAGCCTCCTGAGCCGCAGGAAGAAGGCCCGTAAGGCCGGTTTCCCGACGCCCGGCGACGCCTTGCCGATACGACGTGAGCACACGTGGCAGGTCGCAATCCTGTTCGATCGGGAAGGCGGACAAACCGTTTTCCCCGTCGCCCGCCTCGCCGGATTCTCTTGGCCCGGTCCGCGGCTAGGGAGCCGACGCCTCGCAGCATGATCTTTCCACCGCTGCCTCCTCCGGCTCTAGTGCGGCGGGAAAGACCGTGTACCTGCGCCGATACCGTTTCGGCGAGATCCCGACATGCCGCCGGAAAAGACGGCGAAAGGAGCGCGAATCGTCGTAGCCTACCTCCGCGACGATCTCCTCTACGGTTCGATCGGTGCTTTCCAGGAGATCCTTGGCCCTCTCGATGCGCACTCCTTGGAGATATTCCCCCGGGGTCTGGCCCACCGCTGTTCGAAACCGGCGCAGGAGCGTGCGAGGGCTGACCCCACAGGATGCCGCCACCTCGGGAAGGGAAACCAGCTTTCGGGGATCCGCTGCCAGCAGCGCCTGGGCCTTTTGGACGACGCGGTCCCCATGCTCCTGCCGGTTCCAACGAACCATGTAGGGGAGCTGGGAGTCCCGTTCGGAGTCGACCAGGATGAACCGAGCAACCGAGAGAGCCTGTGCGCGGCCGAGGAACTTTTCCGCGAGCTTGATCATCAGGTTGAGATAGGCCGTCGCCCCGCCCGCCGTGATCACCCTGCCGTCCTCGACGACCATGCGGGAGATTTGCCAGCGCACCTTGGGATAACGGGAGGCGAAAAAATCGGCCTGACACCAGTGGGTCGTCGCCCGGCGTCCATCGAGCAGTCCCGCTTCGGCCAAGAAGAGCGCCCCCGTGCAGGAGCTTGTGACGATCGTGCCCCGGGCGTGGCACTCCCGCATCCAATCGAGATACGGGCGGTTGCGACGCAATGCCTCCTCAAAATCCACTTCCGGAGCCGGAACGTAGATCAAATCGGGAGTGCCGATCTCCTGAATCGTGCCGCTGCATCGAATCACCATCGGTCCGTATTCCACCGGCATTCCGGTCGAGGAGACCAAAAGCACCCGGAAGCGACCTTCGCCATTCCCCGAGCACGCGGTGTCCGTGGACGCCCCCATCCGCCCGATCAGGTGCGCAGGGCCGACGACCGAGATCGCCTTCGCTCCGGAGAGAAGAGGAATCGCTGCCGTCAGTGGGCGGATGGGCTCCATCGCTTGCCCAAGAATAGAGGCGGATAACGCCTCCGTCCAATGGAGAAGGATGGATTGGCGTTTTTAACCCGAAGTTTGTCTTTGGACACCCTGGATGGCCATTCCCATTCCTGGCACACTCGCCGGTGAATCATTCGAGACGCGCTTGCTCTGTAGAGCAGCGGGCTCCGACGATTCAAGAAGCACAACCAAGGAGAATAGTGCAATGAGCCATTGCGAAGAGAAGAGCTGCTGCGAGGAGACGAGCTGCCACGACGAAAAAGCCGAAAGGTGCCACGGTGAGGGCGACCTCATGGAGCATGTCATGCACATGTGGAAATCCGCCGGCTGCAAGGCTTGGCAAGAGGTCGTGACCGAAATCCTCAAAGAAAAGATCCGGAAGGAGTACGGCGCTCAGCTCGAAAAGGGAGCGGACGCGTTCGTGGCATCCATGGGAGTCGGCTGGCAGGCGAAAGTCGCCCAGGCCAAGGCGGAAGTCGAGTTCCGCAAAGCGGTCGAGAAGGGGATCCTGGGCTAGCCCAACGGCACTGCCGTTTTTTACCCTCTCGCGGAAAAAAAGGTGGCTGCTCCTTTGCGGGAGCAGCCACTCCTTTTTACGACTATTTGGGAGGCTTCGGCGGCATTTCTTGCAAAAATCGATTGAAGAGTGAGCCCCACCGATCGAGGATCGGGGCCGCGATGAGCCTCCAGAATAGACAGGTTCTTTTGGCCCGACGGCCGGCGGGAGCCCTTCGGACAGACGACTTCACGGTCGTGACAGCGGCGCTCTCCGAGGAGCTTGCGCCTGGGGAGATCCTGGTCCGAAACCGTTTTGTCTCGGTCGACCCCTATCAAAGACTTCTGGCCGGTAGCGGGGATACCGTCACCCAGCCAGCCGCTCTTGGAGACCCGATGCCCGGTTGGGCAGCCGGAGAAGTGATCGCCTCTCGCCATCCCCACCTCTCTCCAAACGACAAGGTGGTGACCTATCTGGGTTGGCAGCTCTTCGGCATTTGTCGCGGGGAGAGTGCGCGGAAGGTCGGCCTGCGCAGGCTGCCACTATCCGCCTATCTTGGGGTTGCCGGCATGCCGGGGGTGACGGCCTACCTCGGCATCTTCGACATCGGCCGTCCCAAGGCAGGGGAGACCATCGTCATCTCGGCAGCCGCCGGAGCGGTCGGAAGCGTGGCCGGGCAGCTTGCCCGGATGCACGGTTGCCGG
>JAQUAR010000259.1:0-2332 GCA_028687155.1 Methylacidiphilaceae bacterium
GCACGGGGCCGGTGACGAGATTGGGCTTGCCAACGGGCTTGCCCTCCGCCCTGCGACGCGCCTCCCAGCGGCGCTTCATGGCCATGCCTCCGAGCATGGCGGCCTCGCTGGAGCCGGTGGTCGAGCAGCCGATGCCGTCGGCCTTAACGGGGGAGTTCCACAGATCGGCGAGCATGCGCACGCAGCGCGCCTCGATCTCGGCGGTCTGGGGATACTCGTCCTTGTCCACCAGGTTCTTGGGGAAGCTTTCCGCCAGGAGATCGCGGGCCTCCTTTTCCATCCAGGTCGTCACGAAGGTCGCAAGGTTGAGTCGCTCCTGCCCGTCGAGCAAAAGCTCGTCATGAATGAGTTGATAGGCGACCTCCGGAGTCATTTCGCCGTCTGGCAGCCGATGGCTCGGCGCGGGCTTGCTCATCGCCCTCCGCGCGTAAGCGGGGGAAAGAAAGGATTCCGGGGCGTCGTGGGGATGAAAAATGACTTTGTGCATGATGAGGATCCTCGTAGGGGGTGGGTTCAGGCCTTTCGCAGTCGCTCGACCAGTCCGTGGCGAAGACCGCGCACGCTGACGGTCAAGCGATCGATGCCCAAGGCGGCAAGCGTCGAAAAGAGGACGGCGACTCCGGGGAGAAAGATATCCGCCCGTTTCGCGGGAACCCCGGGAAGGCTTTGTAAGCGAGCTAGATCCGATCGAGAGAGTTCTTCCAGGAGAAGCTCGATCGTATCCACAGAGACGGAGAAAAGATGGATCTTTTCCCCGTCGAACTGCCGAAGCTCCTGCATCAGCGCAGCCAGGGCGGTTGCGGTACCCCCGACGGCAACCAGGGTGCGATTGCCAGGGGAAAATTCGCGGAGGGCCTCCTTGAGCTGCTTTTCCAGGGTGAGGAGCATCGAGGCCAGGCACTTGCCCCCGATCGGGTATCCCGAGACGAATCGGTCGCGAACGCGAATGCAGCCCAGAGGCAGACTCAAGCGAGCTTCGACCTCTCCGGCCTTGCCCTGCGTCCATTGCGAACTTCCTCCGCCGACCTCCGTAACGAGGATCTCCCGGTGTTGCAGGAATGGGTCGGCTGCCACGCCGCGAAAGGTAATCTCGGCCTCTTCCTCCCCCGAAAGAAGGAGGACAGGACAGTCGAGCAGCCCGCCGATCCGCTTGAGGAACTGCTTCCGGTTTCGACTGTCGCGAACGGCGCTGGTCGCCGCCGCGATGCGGCGATCGGCTTGCCACTGATCGGCTGCCTCGCGGAGATCCCGAAGGACCATCTCGGTCCGCTCCACCGCGTCTTCCGCCAGCTCTCCGGTGGTGAGGACCCCTTCGACGAGGCGGGTGGTGGAACTGCGATGATCCAGCGTCTGAAGATCGGCCCCGTCCCATTCGGCCACGAGGAACTTGATCGAGTTGCTTCCGATGTCGAAGGCGGCGTAGCGCGGCGACGCGGGAGCCAGCTCCCGGCATCTTTGCGCCAGGGGAAGCTCCGGATGACGTCCAACAGGGGAGAGCAGCGGTCCGGTCGTCATGGAGGAGGCTCTCCGTCTACGCACGCGGCTTCCTCCAGAAGCTCTTCGAGTTCTCCAATCAACCGGTCGATCTTTCGTAAGTCCTTCCGTCGGCCCTTTTCCGGAGCGATCGGCAAGGATTCGAGCTTGGCGGCAGCCTTGGCCAGGAGTCTCCGTCCTCTCTTTCCCGCCTGGTCTTCCAGATCCTCCAACCCTCGGGCGGTCAAGGTGAGCTGACGGATCTCTCTCTGCAGGCGTGCCACATAGTGTGCCGCGGTCTCCTCGAGCAGGAAGGAGAGGGAGGACAAGCCCTGCTCCACTTCCCCTAAGTCGCTTGGCCGCGCCAAGAGTCGTGGAAATCGCTTCATGCCGCTGCCTCCGGTATCGCGCGGAAGACGATCTGCCCATCGGAAAAATCGACGGAGAGCGCGGTGCCCTCCGCAATTTCTCCCGCGACGATCTTGCGGGAGAGCGGGGTCTCCAGCTCTTTTTGGATGACTCGTTTGAGCGGACGGGCTCCGTAGACGGGGCTGTAGCCCACCTGGGCCAGGTGCTGTTTTGCGGCGTCGCTCAACTCGAGCGTGATCGATCGCTCGGCGAGGCGTTTGCGCAACTCCTCGAGCTGCAGATCAACGATCTTCTGGAGCTGGGGGAGCTGCAACGGCTTGAAGAGCACGATCTCATCGAGGCGGTTGAGAAACTCCGGCCGGAAATGAGCCCGGAGCTCGTCCATGACTCGGCTGCGCACGGCTTCCGGAATCTCTCCCGAGGATCCGATTCCTTCGGTCAGATAGATGCTTCCAATATTGGAAGTCATGATGATGATCGTGTTGCGAAA
>JAQUAR010000259.1:2342-3306 GCA_028687155.1 Methylacidiphilaceae bacterium
CTTGGCTGTCGGTAAGCCGACCGTCATCCAGAATCTGGAGAAAGACGTTGAAGACATCGGCGTGGGCCTTCTCCACCTCGTCGACCAGGATCACGCTGTAGGGCTTACGTCGCGCTGCCTCGGTCAACTGCCCTCCCTCTTCGAATCCGACATATCCCGGAGGAGCGCCGATCAGGCGGGCGACCTGATGCTTTTCCATGTATTCGCTCATATCGAGCCGAATCATCTTCTCCTCGCTGTCGAAGAGTGCTTCCGCCAATGCCCGGGCGAGCTCGGTCTTGCCCACGCCCGTCGGTCCCAGGAAGAAGAACGAGCCGATCGGCCGCTTGGGATCCTTGAGGCCGGAGCGCGCGCGGATCACGGCGTCGGCCACCGCCGACACGGCCTCGTCCTGGCCGATGACACGCTGATGGAGGAGGGAATCGAGCCGGAGGAGCTTCTCCTTTTCCCCCTCCAGGAGCCGGGAGACGGGAACTCCGGTCCATCGCGCAACGACCTCCGCGATCTCCTCCGGAGTCACCTCTTCCCGAAGGAGCCCTCCATCGGCCTGTCCCTTGGCGAGATTTGCCTCCAGCTCCTGGAGACGCCGTTTCAGCTCGGGAATTTTGCCGTACTGGAGCTCAGCGACTCGGTTGAGGTCGTAGGCACGCTGGGCGATCTCCATCTCGTGTTCCGCTGTTTGGAGCTCCTCGCGCACCTTTTGCAGGCCGCCGATCGATCCCTTCTCCTCTTGCCATCGGGCTCGGATCTGATCTCGCTCGCTGCGCAGGTTGGCGAGCTCTCCCTCCAGGATTTCCAAGCGTTTTCTCGAAGCGTCATCCCGTTCTTTGCGAAGCGCTTCCTTTTCGATTTCGAGCTGGAGAACGCGCCGCTCCAGTCCTTCGAGCTCCTCAGGCATGCTCTCCATTTCGGCCTTCAGCTTGGCCGCCGCCTCGTCCATCAAATCGATCGCCTTGTCCGGGAG
>JAQUAR010000013.1 GCA_028687155.1 Methylacidiphilaceae bacterium
GCCGATGTCATGGTACCATCTCTTGACATATCCGCTCACTCGAGCCCAGATCGGCGTTTCATAGAAGCCTTGCGTCGTGCCCGGCAAGGCCAGGGGAAGGGAAGCCGGAGTCGGTTCCGGGGTGACTAGTTGCACATAGATCTTTCTGCTCTCCGCGACGACTCGCTGCAGAGCCATCCAATCGATGCCCCGCTTCACCATCCCGGCCGCAAAGAGCAAAATCAACAGCACGCCCGCGAGCCAGCCGGGATGCCGCTTCCCCGCCCAGCGGACGACGGACTTGGCAAAGCGGTCCCAATAGGCCGGGAGGACTCCCGGCCGCAATGCGGGCACGAAACGAAGGAGGATTCGATGGGGGGAGGCCGGCTCTTTCCGCAACTTCTCTCCTTTTTCGCTTATCGCCTGCTCCCCGCCTCACGGCTTCGAATCGAGGCAAACACGGCAGGCACGAAGATCAACGTGCCGACAGTCGCCAGGGCTAGTCCTCCGATGACCGCACGTCCCAGAGGAGCATACTGCTCGCCGCCTTCGGCCACTCCCAACGCCATCGGAAGCATCCCCACCATCATCGCTCCCGCCGTCATCAAGACAGGGCGCAACCGGATCCTGCCGGCTTCCACGGCCGCGTCGACCGCCGTCAATCCCTGCGCCATGCGCTGATTGGCAAAGGTGATCAACAGGATGCTGTTGGAGCTCGCCACCCCCACCGTCATGAGCGCGCCCATCAAGGCGGGAACGCTGAAGGTGGTGCCCGTCAAGAAAAGCATCCAGATGATCCCGCACGCTCCGATCGGCAATACCGAGAGGATGATGAAGGGCTCCCTCCAGGATTGGAAATTCGTGACAAGCAGCAGGTAGACGAGCACGACGGCGAACAGGACGCCGAACCCGAGCTGGGCGAACGCATCGTGCATGCTGACCACCTGTCCCATGACCTCGGCGCGATAGAGGGGAGGAAGCTTCTGCCGCACGTTGCGCAGAATCTTTTCGATATCGGCCGCCACGCCCGCCAAATCGCGGCCTTGGACGTTCGCCAAGACGTCGAAGACCGGTTTCATGGTCGAGCGGCTCATCATGGCCGGTTGAAGCGTTTCCGTTAACTGGGCCACGTTGGCAAGGAGCTCCGCATTCTGAACATTGCCGAGGAGGGTCTGCGTCGATGCGACCGGAGGGACCGTCTCCGTCGTCGTGGGGGCCAGCGTCATGTTGAGAAGATCGTTGATCGAGGAGATCTTTCGCTGCTGGGTAAAGACCAGAAACGGATAGTTGATGGTCGTTCGCGGATCGACCCAGTAGGTCGGGCTGACCATGAAGCTGGTGGAGAGGTTGTTGAGGACGTTGTTGGTGATGTCCACCTGCTTCAGCCCCATCTCGACTGCACGGACTCGATCGACTTCGAGATGCAAGGTGGGATAATCGAGTCGCTGGTGGATATGGACATCGACCGCCCCCGGCACCGATCGAACCCGATCTCGAATCTCGGAGGCGAATTTATAGGCGAGGTCGAGATCCAAGCCGCTGACATGGATATCGATCGGCGCGGCGATCCCGAAATTGAGCACTTCGTTGACCATGTCCGCCGGCTGGAAAAAGAACTCGCAGTTGGGAAAGCGCTTCGGGAGAAGATCCCGCAGGCGCTTGGCGTACTGGGCGGTCGGATGGTGGCGTTCCTGGAGCTGAATGAAGATCTCGCCGTCGAAGACCCCCTCGTTCATCGAATCGGAAAGCGCCAAGGTCGACATGAAGTAGATCGGGATCCCCATGTTGTCGACGACCGTCTGCAATTCTTCGGGAGGAATGACTTCTCGAATGGTCTTCTCCACGTCGGCAAAGATACCCTCCGTGACCTCGATCCGAGTCCCGGTAGGCGCATAGACGTGAAGCCGCAAGAGGCCCGCGTCGGCGACCGGGAAGAAGTCACGACCGACCCAGAGCGCTGCGACCAGGCTGGCGAGCAGCAGAATGGCTGCAGTCTCGAAAACGCGCCGGCGATGAGCGAGAAAGAAACTGAGAATGCGGGCGTATCGTTCACGGAACGCACCGAATGCTCGGTTGAACCTCTCGTTGAACCGTTCCAGGATCGAGTTCCGTTCCTCCTTTGCGCCTTCGGATTCCCCGCGCAGCAGGAGAACGGCCATGGCGGGAACGAGAGTCCGGGAAAGAAAATAGGAAAAAAGCATCGAAAAGACGACAGCCAACGCCATGGGGATAAACAGGAAGCGGGGCGGGCCTTCGAGGAAGAGCACGGAAGTGAAGACGACGGAAATGGAAAGAGTCGCCATGAAAGCGGGCGCGGCGATCTCCTGGCTCCCATCGAGGATCGCCTGCCGGAAGGGCTTGCCCAACTGGAGATTTCTGTGAATGTTCTCGATCGCCACCGTCGCATCGTCCACCAGGATCCCGACGGCGAGCGCCAGCCCTCCCAGCGTCATGAGGTTTAAGGTATTTCCAAGGCTGCTGAGCACGAACAAAGCAACCAGAATACAGAGCGGGATGGACGTCAGGACGATCAAGGTGGTTCGCAAGCTGCCCAGAAAGAGAAAGATCATGACCCCGGTCAGCAACGCTGCGCTCCCCGCCTCGCTCAGCACCCCTTTGATCGCCGCCGCCACGTAAACGGACTGGTCGAAAAGCTCTCGGATCTCGACCTGGGGATTCGCCCGTCGGATTTCGGGCAGAAGCGCCTTGATCTGGTCGACGATCTGGATGGTGGAGCCTCCCGCAATCTTGAGCGCCGTCATCAGGACACCATGGCGTCCGTTGAGACGGACCAAGCTCCATTGGGGCACCCCGCCGTCATGGACATTGGCGATGTCGCGCACGTAGACGACTCGGTCATTGATATTTTTCCGGACGACCGAGGTATTCGGATCCGGGACGAGCTTCACGGGGAAGTTGTTCACCTCGAAGATATCTTTCGGAACGTTGTTGAGGGTGACAAAATAGTCGCGATCCCCGATCTTCACGTCGCCCGACGGATAGTCGATCACCTGCCCGTTGACGACGTTGAGCAAATCCTGGGCCGTCAACCCCCGAGCCAAGAGCTGGTTGGGATCGCAATCCACGGTCATCCACCGCACGATCCCGCCCCACGGCGGAATGAGAAGCGTTCCACGCACCGCCAGGAGGTCCCGACGGAGCTGCCAGACCGTGTAGTCGTAGAGTTTCGATTCCGAAAGGACCGGGCTAGAGACGGCGATCTGGACGACCGGAACCGAGGATGCATTGAAGCGAAAGATCAACGGAGGAGTGGTCCCCGGCGGCATCCGCTTGATGAGCGGTTGGAGAACCGCCGTGATCTCGGCGACCGCCATGGAAATGTTGACGTTCGGCTGGAAGTAGACCTTCGTGACCGAGAAGCCGAAGAAGACGTTCGACTCGACCCGCTTGACGCCATCGACAAAGTTGGCAATCTGGTAGTCGCTAAAAGTCGTGATGTAGTTGGTCATGTCGGTCGGCACCAAGCCCAGGTATTGCCAGGCGATGATCACGACCGGAATGTCGATCTCCGGAAAGATGTCGGTGGGCGTTTTCTGGACAGAGAAGAACCCCAGAAAGAGGATCAGGATCGCCAGCACCGCAACCGAATAAGGCTTCTTGAGGGCGGTCCGAACCAGCCACATACTCGACTCTCCACCTCATCGAGGCTGTTGCCCCGTCTCTGCATCGTATGCCAACCAGTTATTAGCACAAGCAACAACGGCAATCCCCATTGGCGCAGGCTTCCGGTCTCCGCGGAGAGCCTGCGCCGCACTCGACAGCTGCGGACCGATCGGATAGACATTGTATTCATGGCTGATTCCCCCCAATCGGCGCCGCCGGAGAAGCCCGCTCCATCCGATCCGTTCGCATGGATCGACAAGTGGATCTCCTCGGACACCCTCGGCATCGCCTCCCATTCGGCCCGAGATTGGGTCTACCGACTCTACCCTCTGACCGCACGGTCCGGCGTCGAGGTACAATGGAAAAAAGACCGCTGCTGGTGGGTCGCGCTCTTCCCGAAAAGAAGAGAGTTCTCCTATCTTTGCGCGGCGGGCTCGCTTCTCAACCACACGCGAAAACCCTTTCGCCTGCTCGACGTTCGCCTGATTTCCTCTCGGGCCGGCACCGACCTCTGCTATCGCTCGATCCTCTCCCCTCAAGAACCAGCCAATCGAGACATCGAGGTTCCGCCCCAAGGAGCCCTCGACCTTTCCTTGGAGATCGGCATACCGGGTCCGCCGCCGGCGGCATCCACCGACTTCTGGGTGGCTTTTTCTCTGCGAAGCGAGGGGAAGCTCTCCGTTCCCGTCCATCTGGTTCTTCGCCCCCTGACGACGGTTCTCGGGGAGATCGAGCTCCCGCAGGAGCCCGGGTTTCAAATTTCAGACCCGATGGAAAAGAATGTAGCATCGGTGCTGCAATTTGAACTGGTCGAGCTTCGCACGCGCGGTCCCGGGCAGCTCGGCACGGTTTCGGCACCTCGCGAGAATGGAGAAGCCACCGCAGTTGCGAAGGATCGAGAGCCCGGGCAGTTGTCGGGTCAACAGGTCGTCTCCCCCAACGCGGAGGCCCTGCTCCGCCTCTACTCGCGCCTAAGCACCGAAGAAGAGCGGGCCTCTTTCCGGGCAGCCCTCTGCCAGCGGCTTCAGGCACAGCGGGGGTACGGAGCGATTGCCTACCTGATTCTCTTGGTCCTCTTTGGAACAGGCTCCCTCTCCGAGGGATTGGCCGCCGCCCAAGCCGGCCTCTCGGGAGATTCCCTCGCTCTTTTCGGCATGCGCCGATTATTGGTTCTCTTACTCAGATGGGAGTGGCGCGCCTTTTCCGAAAGCTTGCTGGATGACGTGGAACGCTTCGTCTGCCAGCTAGGCGATCCCTTTCGGACTGCTGAGCGGATTGCCGCGATCCGAACTCTGCGCCTTTCCGCGTCGGAAGAAGGATCGCACTCGTCCTCTTGAGCAGAAGCATTCGTGGGAAGCTCGCCCGGCTGGGTCTGATTCGAGAAGCGGTAGCCATCCTTGCGCTCGCCTTTTTCTTTTCCGGCCGCGAAGTGCGCGGCCAAGGCTGGATCGATCTCCTGGCCGGAGAGCCGATTTCACAAACGGCTCTCCTTTCCGATCTGCGGAGAGTTCGAATCATCTACCTTGGGGAGATGCACACCGCCCGCTCCCACCACCGGCTCGAAGCGCAACTCCTTTCCTTGCTCGCCACGGGAGAAGAGCCGCTCTCCCTTTTTCTCGAGGCCCTGGAATCAGAGGATGAACCGTGGGTCACCCGCTTCCTGGCCGGCGAACTTTCCTTTGAAGAATTCGCGCGAACCATTCACTGGTCCGCCAGATGGAGCAACTACCAGGACTATCGGGGCGTCTGCCTATTGGCCCGCGAAAGACGGATTCGGATCTTTGGCCTCGACGGCCCCGCTCCCCTTTTTCGCCGGATCGCCCGGCAAGGGTGGCAATCGGTTCCGCCTACCGAACGGACCCACTTGCACTTGGATCACGTTCGATTTAATCCGCTTTACCAGCGCCTGCTCCAGCTTTTCTTGCCGATCCATCCGGGAATGGGGCGCGCATGGCTCCGTCAGGCTGCGGAAGCGCAAGAAGTCCGTGACGAATGGATGGCCCAGCGCATCGTGCGGGCTCTGCACGGGAGTGGGCGGAAAAAGGATCGTGCCCTGGTCGTCTGCGGCGCGGGTCATCTGCGCTTCGGCCTGGGCTTACCGGAACACGTGGCTTGGCGACTGCCGCTCCCTCGGCGGATTCTTCTCCTGGCTCCTCCTCCAGAGAAGGAAAGAAACTCCGGCCTTTCCGTGACGCGGAGTCCGGGTTACGTCCTGTCCGTCTCCCACTCCTCGCTCGAATTCGTCGACCGTCCGCTCGCCGACTACCTCTGGCTTCCTCCCAAACTGTTTCCGCTCCCAAAGGAGCGCTGACCGAAAACCGCCGCGCAAGCCCCTGGCTTTCGCCATGGGCTTGAGCGGCGGAGCATTGCAAGGCGGCAAAACAGGTGTATAAGAGTGGTGCGGTCTGATGCGAGCCAAGACTCCCTACTTCGTCGCCGAGTTTCCGTTGCGAACGACTGCGGCGGATGAGATTGCCCTCTCCAGGCGGCTCGACGCCGCTCGTCAGGTCTACAACGCCGCTTTAGGCGAGTCGCTCCGGCGGCTGGCCTTGCTGCGGCAATCCAAGGACTGGCAGCACGCCCCCAAGATGCCAAAGACGGTCCTGGATGAGCAGAGCGGGAAACGGATCGCCAACAAGGAGCGATCCAGTCTCTTCCGCAAAACCCAGGAACGCTTCGGTTTTCGCTCATTCTCGCTCCAGAAGTTCGCGGAATCCTGCCGGGATGCCTGCGCGGTCGGAGAGCACTTAGGCTCGCACGACATGCAGAGCACGAGCCGACGGGCCTTCCAGGCCCTCCAGCAGCACGCCTTCGGCGTTTGCGGCCGACCGAGATTCAAGCCGGCCAGCCGGTTCCACTCTCCCAAGGACAAGCGCGGCTGGCAGCGGATCGCGCTGGAGGCCCGGACCAAGTATGTCCGCATCGTTCGCAGGACGATCCGTGGCAGGAGCCGCTAGTACGGGCAACTCGTCCAGGAGGGCATCGCCCCGCAGGTCAGGCCCGTGGGAGAGGGAGTCGTCGGGTACGACCTGGGGCCATCGACGGTGGCCTTCGTCTCGGACACCGACGCAAGCCTGGAAAAGCTCTGTCCGGAGGTCGAGCAGCCCTGGAAGGAGACGCGGCGGATCCTGCGGTCCATGGACCGGTCCCGCCGGGCGACCAATCCCGGCAACTACGACGAGCAGGGATGCGTCAAGCGCGGAGGAAAACGATGGATCCGTTCGGAACGCGACAAGCGCAGGCTATGGGATCTCGCCGAAACCGAGCGGCGGCTGGCTGCCAAATGGCGGCAGCCGTTCCGGCGAGGCCAGTGGATGCTGTAGCGCAAGCGAGAGCCCCGGAGAGCCGGATCTCAATGCTTTAGAACCCCCTGGCTTTAGCCATGGGGAGGTGGTCAGGTCGATCTACTTTGCTGCGGGAAGGCTTTTCCTGCAAGAGCTTCTTATCTCGAGTTACTTACAACGGTCGGGTCTTCGGAAGACCGAAGAAGCGCATCCCGTCTTTCCATCGCCCCCGCTTTTTGAGAAGCGCGATCCGCTCAAAGCGTTTCAGCACGTTCCTCTTTGTTGCGAGAAGCATACCTCTGCGAAGACTCCGATGTTGCGACATGCACTGCTCCCTATTGGAAGTTTGAGGATGGCTTCATCGCAAAGAGGAGAGCGTTTGTCACGAAAAAACCGATCGAAGGACGAGCTCTCCGGAGGAATCTTCCGGCCGCAAGCAAGGAGCTGGCAAGGAAACGCCTATCCGGTTTTGCGAGCGGAGGCCTTGGCAAGATGCTTCCCTCGGATGGCATGAGGGCTGTGAGGATGCCGCCGATCTTGAGCGTGGCGGGCGACCGTGCGGCTTGGAGCGTGTTGGGAGGAAACGGCCGGTCGCCGGGGCGTGGGAGAAGAAGAAGGGCGCGGGGCCGGGCAGGCCTGGACCGGGAGTGCTTTCGGAGGAACCGGGGCAGGATCAGGGGTCGCTCGGAAGGGTGGGCTGGAGGCGGCAGGCCCCCTCACCGCGGTAGCGGCGACGGCGCGGGGTACCGGAGGAAGCGGATCGAGCTGGATGACGACCAAGCTTCCTAGAGGCACGACATTGTAAAGAGCCACGACGTCCTGATTCCGCATGCGGACGCAACCATAGCTTGCGGGCTGGCCGATCAGGGCTTCCTGGTTGGTGCCATGAATGTAGATTCCCCGGCTATAGGCGTTGCGGTTACTCGCTTCCAGACCCCGCAGCCAGAGGATCCGAGTCAGCAGGCTGTCGTGGCCGGGCGCCGATCCATGTTCCAGGTCGACCCGTTCCCCGGTATACTGCCTATGGTGGAACTTGCCGCCCAATGGGACGCCGTCGCCAATCTTATTCTGGACAATGAATCGGCCGAGCGGCGTTCGATAGCTGTTCGTCTGGTCTCCTAAGCCGAATCGAGAGGTGGAAACGGGGAAGCGGTGGGTAGCAGTTCCATCCTTGACGACTTCCAGAGCTTGGTCGTGTACGCTCACTCTGACGACCGTCGTCGGCTTGTAGTTCGTCGTGGTGACGCAACTCGAAAGAAGGAGTGCTAGGGCGCCGATACAGAGCTTGCCGCCCGGGCCTACGCGTCGCATGAACTTCGGCAAACTCTAGCGAGAAGAAAGCCCCTGCGAAAAGCCTTTTTTCGATACCAGCGACTCGATTCGGCGTAGAAGGAGACCAGAGATGGGCGGCAAGGCGATCATCACGACGGCGTTTGCCCACTACCCACGGAACTCGGCGGGGGTCACCTGGACATTCCTCCAGTGGGCACTCGGCTTTCGCTTGTCGGGATGGGATACTTGGCTCGTGGAAGAGCTGCCGGCGTCAGCTTGCGTGGATGCCGCCGGCCATCGAACTTCTCCGGATCGAGCCATCAATGTGGTCCGCTGGCAAAAGGCGGTTCAAGAATTCGGATGGAGTGGGAAGGCCACCCTTCTGCGGGAAGGCATGGAAGAGGAGTGGGACGAGTTGCGCGATTATGCTCGAGAAGCCGACCTGCTTTTGAACATCTCGGGCATTTTACGCCGTCGAGAACTTTTAGATCTGCCGCGACGGCGAATCTACCTCGACCTCGATCCAGGCTTCACATCGGTCTGGGCCGCGAAATACGGCTGCGATCTCGGCCTCGACGGCCATGATCTGTTTCTCACTGTGGGGCTCCGCATGGACGGAGCCGGAGTTCACGCTCCGCCCCTTGGGGTGCGCTGGCTGACCACCCTGCCTCCGGTTGCTCTCGAATTCTGGACTGGACTCCCAGGAAGCGGGAAGAGTTGGACCACCGTAACCCATTGGCGCGCCTATCCGGAAGTCCATTGGGGCAGACGGACCTTTACGAACAAGGCTCCCGAATGGGAAAGGTTCATCGATCTGCCTCGGATCGCGGGCGTCCCCTTTCGCATCGCCTGCGATCTGCAAGAAGAAGAGCTCTCCGAAAGATTTCGCTCCGCGGGCTGGGAGCTGCTCCCCAGCAGCAGCGTGGCGGACGATTGGAAAGAGTACCGCGATTTTTTGAGGGGGAGCCGCGGCGAGTTTTCCGTTGTGAAGGGTGGCTATCGCGTCTCCCGCTGCGGTTGGTTCAGCGATCGAAGCGCTTGCTACCTCTCTCTGGGGAAGCCGGTGGTTCTCCAGGACACCGGCTGGAGTAGGCTGCTTCGACCGCCACACGGCCTCCATGCCTTTTCCTCGGTGGAGGAGGCGGCGCGCGCGATCGAAAGAGTGGAAACCCACTACGACGCAGAAGCCGCGGGAGCGCGAGCCTTTGCGGAAGAAGCGCTGGATGCCAGGAAGGTGGTCGGCCGCCTCTTGGGACGGCTCTGACCTGCATCTCTCACAAAGCTCCATGCAGGCTATGGACCAGAAGCCGAGGGAAGCGCTCCCTCTGCCCCGGCCGCCGCGGAAGAAACAGGGGACGGACGCGGGGCGTATGGCGGGCGAAAAAACGGAACGATCGTCTCCGCGCGCAGCCACCCCGATCTTGAGTCCGAAAGGCATGCCTGGATCCAATGGAGGAACGGCTTGCCGATGACCACCAGGGTTGGGGCGAGGAGCGGACTGCTCTGCTGCTGGGCATCCGTTGGCATGGACCGAAGGAGCGCCCCTTCGGTCACGAGACCAGCCCGAGGATCCGCCATCGGCCCGTAGAGCGCTACCGCGGTTGCAGCGATCCCAGAGACGCCCAGGCCGAGCGCAAGCAAGGCCTTGCGCAGCGAGGGGGCCAGTTGAGCCACGCGGTAGCGCGAGAGGAGCAGGAGGAGCGCACAGAGGAAGAGATCAAAAAGACCGCTCGCAAGAAGGATCTGCCATTCCGCAGGGGAGCCGACGGCGATCCAGCGGAACCAGAGCGGCCCATTCGTCAAGGCGGAGAGCCGCGGATCGACGCCCGGGCACTGGGAGATCGCGAGCGCAAAGTTCCAGCGGATAGCCGAGTCTCGGGGAGCGAGCAGGAAGGCGGAAGACCATTGGGCGAGCGCCTCCGGCCAACGCCCTTCCTGGGAGAGTGCCGCGCCATAGTTGCTGCGCGCGATCCAGTCGGTAGGAGACCTCCGCAAGCTTCGCTCCCAGAGACACCCGGACTCCGCAAATCGGCCGGAGCGATAGAGATCCAAGGCATTGAGGCCCCAGGACGAAGAGAGGAGGAAGCCTAAGATCGTCAAGACCGGAAAGAAGTGAGGAAGGGCGAATGTCTTTCTCCACGACGGTCGCGGAATGCGCAGGCGGCGTGCCTCTTCCTCGGATCGTTCGACCCAATCCTGAGGAAGACTCACCTCTCGCGCGTAGAGATGAACTTCTGCCTCCTGCCAGAGAGCGGTCCAAGTCTGGAAGGCTGCCTGATCGACCTGGGCCCGTTCCAGAGCAGCCTGAAGCTCCGCCAGTTCCGGTGTGGCAGGGCCGACGAGCCAGGCATCCCGAATCGCCGATTGCCAGCGAAATAGTTGTTGCTGCCGCTCCCCCTCCGAGCCCGAATGGCGGATCTCTCGATGAATCCGGCGGAGGCGCCGCAATCCGGCTCGTCTGCGCTGCAACGGATCCGTCAGACGCGCATGCCCTCGCGCCAGAATCAGCCAAAGGGCAAGAAGCCCCGCGCCGGCACCGCCTGCTCCGGCAAGAAGCCAGCGATTCTCCAGAGGCGCGAGGCCGCGGGTGGAGCCGGAAAGCGGGGCTTGCGGCAACCGCTTTTGGGGAGCAGCCGATGCGGCAGGGAGGGGCATCGGTGGGCCAGAGGAAGAACGATCGGAGGGAGAACCGACGGGAGAAGAGCGAGGATTTACGATCAGGACCGTGGAGGGGGCCAGAGCCGTCCGGTAGATGCCGGCCAGAGGGTCGAAGTAGGTGAAGCGATAAGGAGGGATCAGATAGCGGCCCGGACGTTCGGCAACCAAGATGCGTTCGATCTTCAAAGAGCCGCAAAAGAGGGAATCTGGATCGCTCTGCTGTTGCGGCGCTGGCTCGATGACGCGCAGGCCGCTTGGAATCTCCGGAGGCAGGAGATTCCAAGCGGTGGTCCAGTTACCCGTCCCCTCGATGCGAAGCGTCCATGTGGCGGGTTCCCCCCCTTGCGTATCCGAAGGAGAAATCTGGCTGGTCAGGCCAAATGTGCCCACGGCCTGGCTGAAACCGTCCTTGGCTGGTGTCGGCAATGGCTTCACGGACAGGGTAAGCGCCGCGGAGTGCAGCACCAGCGGACGAATGACCGCTTGCGAAAAAAGGCCTTGCCCGAACTTGCTCGTCTCCATGCTCACATGTTGGCTGACGGGAGGAAGGGAGATCTTTCCCGGATTCAGGGCGATCGCGAGAGCAGAGTAGCGAAGGCCGCTGAAGAAAGCTCCGCGCCACTCCCCGCTGACTCTTTCCGGGCGGCTCCAGCGGTCGACCAGTAGATCTGCGGGCGTCCACTCGGGCTGTCCGGTGATTTCTAGAAAAGCGCCGGCATGGGCCAGAAGCCGATACTCCACGGGGAAGGGCTCCCCCTGCCAGACTTCATTTCGGAAAAGAGTCAGCGAAGCATCTGCCGACGAGGCGAAGGAAGGAGAAAAGGACGGCTCGCCGACCCAAAACGTGAATGCCGGAACCGAAACGAGGCCACGATCCGTAGCCAAGGGAAATCCGGGAATCGTGTGAGGGCCGGATCGAAGCAGACGGAGGGTGTAGACATACGCAGTGGAAGGGCCGCTCGCATTCCCGGAATTGGCAGAAGGCTCCCTCTTTGCAGAACTGGCCTCGACATAAGGAATCGGGGGCAGTTCGGGATCGGTCCCTGGACTTCCGCCTTCGACGACCAGCTCCACTCGATAAGGCAAACCGAGGATGGCACTGCTTTCCAGAGGAAGCCAATGAGCGCTTTGGGCGTGGAGAGGAACAGAAGGAGAACAAGCAAAAAAGAAAAGCAGAGCCAAAAAGCGTTTCACCTTCACCAATCCATCGGTTCCGGCGGGACATCCGCCTGTTCTGCCTCCTTTTGCCGCATCCGCTCGAAGAGGAGGGCTGGGCGGTCCAGGCGCTCTACCTGACGCAAGCGCGCCTTGGATCCATTCCGCCCTCCCGAAGACGACTGCGCCGCATGCGAATCCGCGCCATCCTTCTGCTTCGAGGAATCCGACAAAGACGGGGAAGGCGAAGCCGGAGCCTTCCCTTCGGGAGATCCAGGAGAAGTGCGTTGCCGCGGCCCGCTTCCCGACTGCTGCGGGCGACCGCCCGCCGCCGAGCGGAACCGCGATGGGGGACCGGAGGACGAGCCTTGCTGCGGGGAAAACGAATGGGAATCTTCCAAGGGAGCATCCGGGGGGCGGGTCGCTTTGAGGAAGCCCTCAAGCTCATTACGGAGCTGCTTCCAAGGAAGAAGGCGGGGATTCAGCCGTTCGCCTTGGTCGACGGCAACCAGCCCATCTTGAATCACCCCGGCGGATAAACCGGACTCCTGGCGCGTTCGGCACCAAGAAATCGTCTCCTGAGCCAGCGTGCCGTAATCGGACGCGACAAGTTGATCTTTTCGGGCGAGAGCCTGGACGCAGAGGACAAGCGCATCCTTTCCTCCGCTGGCGGAAGCCGAAGCCGCATCCGGTTTCGCATGGGAGAAAGAGACCGAGGAGAAAAGCCCCCCCAGCCCGAGGAGCAGGAGAAGGGGAACCTTCGAGCCTGCGGCAAGAGGGCGAGACGAAACGGGGTTTTTTGGGGAAGAGCGGAAAGCCGGCAGTTCCCAAAGAAGGCTGGCACACCAGCAGAGAACAGCGGGAAGCAGGAAATAGGTGAAACGCTCCGCCTGACCTGAGACCTGCTCCAATCGAGTGGCATTTGCGGCTGAATCCACGTCGAGGATCTCCGCCAACGTCACCCACCGGTCCCCCCGAAAATACCGCCCGCCCGTTGCCGAAGCCAAGGCGCGCAAGGCTTCCGGCTGCAAATGCGAGAGAACCGGATGTCCTCCGTCGGCCTTGAGGAATCCCCCTCGCGGATCTGGAATCAATCCACCCCGATCCGTGCCAAGGCCGATCGCGCAGATGCGCACGCCGATCTTCACCAGCCTAGGAACTCTCTCCTTCCATCCGCTTCCGTGATCTTCGCCATCACTGAGAATCAGGAGAATCCGATGAGCGGAATCGCTCTGGGAAAAAGCATCGAATGCCTCGTCCAGAAGAGCGCCGAAATCGGTTCCCGCCTCGGGAAGGCTGGCAGGAGTAAGCTCGGCCAACAGCTCCTCGAGAGCTCCATAATCCGTGGTCAGGGGCACGGCAAGCTGCGCTGAGTTCGAGAAGACGAGGAGGCCAATCCGTTGTCCCGAGGCTTCCTGGAGAAATGCTCGAATCAGCAACTTAGCCCGATCGAGCCGAGAGGGGGCCAGATCTTGCGCGGTCATGCTCCGGGAGAGATCCAAGGCGATGACCAGGTCAGTCGACGGACGGAGCAGCTGCCGCGAGCTCTTTCCCCATTGGGGGCCTGCCAACGCCAAGATAGCCAAAAAGCCGGCCAGAAAAAAGAGCCAGGGGGGGCGATGGAGACCGCTCGTGCCGGCG
>JAQUAR010000260.1 GCA_028687155.1 Methylacidiphilaceae bacterium
GCTCTTCCGACTGCGGCAAAACGAAGCTTGCCGAGCGCTCGCAGATCTCCCGTCGTCTCGAAGACATGGCGCAGGAAGAGGTCGGCTCCGACGGGGCTCGTGAGGATGACCCAGGAAAAGTCGGCAGCCAGACGGCGGATCAGCTCTCTCTGCGAATCGCGGAAAGGACGAGGGACGATCCGTATCGTCGGAATCTCCAGAACGTCCGCACCCAGTTCTCGCAGCCTCTTTCCCAGGCAGCTCGATTCGCTTTGGGTGCGCGTCACCACCACGCGCTGCCCGAAAAGAGGAAGCTCTTCCCGCCAAGAGAGCCGGTTCCGCAGCTTCACGACCTCCCCGACGACGACCACGGAAGGAGAGTGGGCGGAGAACTCTCCGCTGGCCGCCTCGCGAAGGGTGCATTCCCGCACCTCTTGCCTCCCTGTCGTTCCCCATCGGATGGCCGCAACGGGGCATTCTTCCCGCACTCCTCCTTCGAGCAGCCGTCGACAGATTTCCGCGAGCCTTTCTGTCCCCATCAGAATCACCTTTGTGCCCTTAAGGCCCCCCAAAGCGGCCCAATCCACCGAAGCTTCCGGCTTCATCGGATCCTCATGGCCGGTGGCAATCGTCACCTCGGAGGCAATGCCGCGATGAGTGAGCGGAATCCCGGCATAGGCCGGAGCGCCCAAGGCCGAGCTTACCCCCGGAACGACCTCGAAGGGAATGCCCGCGGCGGCCAGCGCCTCCCCCTCCTCCCCTCCGCGCCCAAAGAGGAGGGGATCTCCCCCCTTCAACCGAACCACCCGCGCTCCTTCCAAGGCGCGGCGAACGAGCTGTGCCTCGATTTCTCTTTGAGAAAAGGCTTGGCGTCCGCTCGATTTCCCGACGAAAACGATTTGCGCCTTGGCATTCGCCCATTGCAAAAGCTCGGAGGCACTCAGCGCGTCGTAAAACACATAGTCAGCCACCGCGAGGAGATCGCGCCCACGAAGCGTCAGGAGCCCGGGGTCGCCTGGGCCGGCACCCACCAAATAGACTTTCCCCTGCAATTGTCCCGCGCTCATTGGATCGCCCCGCCAGAGTCGGGCGGAGATCCCGCCTCGCTCAGAATCTCCTCCGCAAGCGCCTTCCCGAGAGATTCCGCTTCCTCCGCTCGACCGACTCTTCTTTTTCGATAGTTACGCCTGCGGGCTTCGATCCAAACCACCCCTTCCAGGACGAGCTCCTCCCTTTGGACGGTCGCCTTCGCCCCCACTGCTGAACGGCAACCGCCCCCCAAGCCTCGGAGAAACGCCCGCTCGGCAGCCACCTCCCATCCCACTGCGTCGTCATGGAGCGGACAAAGAAGACGTCCGACCTCCTCGTCCTCGATCCGCGCCTCAATCCCCAGCGCTCCTTGGCCTGGAGCCGGGAGCATGACCTCGAAGGGAAAATAAGCGAAATGGCAGCCGCAGTCCAAGAGTCCCAGCCTCTTCAAGCCGGCGGCGGCGAGAACCGTTCCGGACCAACTCGGGTTCGCTTCGAGCTTGCGCAGGCGGGTGTCCACATTGCCTCGAATTTCGCAAAAGGAGAGATCCGGCCGCAGCTCTCGGAACTGTTGGATCCTTCTCGGACTCCCCACGGCCACCGTTGTTCCGGGAAGAGCGACCTCCCAATGCGCGAACCTTCGGCTCACCCATACATCTCTGGCATCCTCGCGCGGGGAAACGGCAGCGATTCTCAATCCCTTCGGGAGCTCGGTCGCAAGATCCTTCATACTGTGGACCGCAAGATCGATTTTTCGAGAGAGCAGGGCGCTTTCCAGCTCTTTGGTAAAAATCCCCGTTCCCGGCAGTGATGCTTCCCCACGTTCCGACCAGCGATCTCCTGCCGTTTCGAGAAAGGAGATCACGAAACTCTGTCCGGTGAACAGCCCCTCGAGAGCATTCTTCACCCATTCCGCTTGCACTCTGGCCAGCCCGCTGCGACGGCTCCCGATGACAAGGGGCCGAGTCATGCCGTACGAAAGTCTCCCATGACATTCGGACCGTGCGACCGCTTTTGACGCTGCTCTGCCCACTTCGTGAAGCGTTCGATATAGGGCTCGAGCAGTCGGCGACATCGGGCGATTTCGGCGGTTCGATCCTCTAGATTCTGTCGGGCAATCGATTGCAAGTCGTCGATGTTATACAAGTAAAGCCCATCCAGAGCATGGACGGAGGGGTCGATATCCCGCGGCACAGCCAAATCGATCAGAAAGAGAGGGTCCCCTTTTCTTCTGCTCAGCAGAGGAAGAAGCTTCTCCCGGGTGAGAATGTAATGGGGGGCGGACGTCGAGCTGATGACGATGTCGACGTCTGCGCTCCGTTCCAGGAACTCCGACCAGAGAATCGCCTCCCCGTGGAGCTCTTTCATGAGTTCGCATGCGCGACCATAGGTGCGGTTCGCCACGAGAAGGAGGCTCACTCCGCGCCCCTCGAGAGCGCGCAACGTCTTTTCGCTGGTCTCCCCCGCTCCCAGCACCATGACCGATCGTCCCGAGAGATCCCCGAAAAGTCGTTCGGCGAGCTCCACGGCGACCGAGCTCACCGAAAGATTCCCCCGGGTGATGAATGTTCTCGAGCGCGCCGCCTTCGCGGCGGAGAAGGAAGTCTGAAAAAGGCGGTTGAGCCAAAGCCCGGTCGTCTGCAGTCGATGCGCGGCTTCGTAGGCCGCCTTCACCTGCCCGAAAATCTCCGTCTCCCCGATCACCATCGAGCGGAGGCCGGAAACCAGTTCGAACAAGTGTTCAACGCAAGCGCGCCCTTGTCGAAATTCAGAGTAGGTCCCCCAATCCGCCTGAAAGCCATGATAGCTCTCCAGGAAGTGGCTCCAACCCGCCCGACATCGCTTCGCATCCAGGGTGATGCCCACATATTCCACGCGGTTACAGGTAGAGACGAGGACCGCTTCCTCCAGACCCAGTTCCTGCCGGAGGAGAGGAAGTGCACGGGTCAGCTCCTCGGAACGGAACGCGATGCGCTCGCGGAGCTCCAAAGGGCTTTTTTCAAAATTCAGCCCGCCACCCACGAGAAATTGCATATCTCCCCGTCTCTGATCCACTGCTTCCTTTACCGTTCGCAGAGCGGCCCGCTCGCCCCGCCTCCCGGCAGATGACTTCCGAAATCATGGGCGCGACTCCAACTATTGATGAGCCAAAACGTCAAGAGGACAAAAAGGAATCCGCATACCATGCCTTGGGCGATCCTCCGTGGACTCCAGCGGAGAATCCCGCGTGCGCACACCAGGACAAGATAGAGCAGCCAGACCCCCCCTGACCAGAAGAGCTTTAC
>JAQUAR010000261.1 GCA_028687155.1 Methylacidiphilaceae bacterium
GGAATCGTCCGCAACCTGAGGTACTCCCAATACGTCCGACCAATGGAAGCGGTTTTTAGACTACTATTTTGAGTGTCTCTTCCTTCCCTGTTTTGAATCGAGAGGGGCTGGAGGCAACGGGCCGTTGCCAGTCCCCTCCCGGTTCGTTCTTGGGGTTTCTTCCAATACCTCCCAGGGCGTCCAATCAAGCCCCTGATGCAGCCGCTCCCTGTTGTAGAACCGGAAGTAGTCGTCCAGGCCCGCCCGGGCCTCGGGCACGTTGCCGTAGTCCCGGAGGTAAATATCCTCATACTTCACCGTCCGCCAGAGCCGTTCGACCATTACGTTGTCCAAGGCTCGTCCATGCCCATCATGACTGACCGCGGATCGCGGGAATCTCTCGCACAAGGCCGGCAGCCTTCTAAGCTGCCAGTGAGGCCGCCACCGCCTCGTCCAAGGAAGTGGCGGGTTCTTTCCCGAGAAGCCCAACCAGCCGTCGATTATCCAATCGCACCGGAGATTGCCAGAATGGCCGGACCTCCATCACCTCGCGGGGAAACCCGCCGAAGGGAGCAAGCAGCCGCAGCAGCCACCAGGGAAAAGATCGTACGGGCAGGTCTGGCCTGCCGACGGCCCGGCGGATCGCAGCGATCATCTCTCGACCGTCGGGATCCCAAAAACCTCCGAACTGCATCCGTTCCGCCGGGCGCAGCCGCTCGCGACCGATCTCGATCAATCGAATCAGCGCCTCGCCGAGGTCGGGCAGATAGGCCCAGGCGTGACCGACGCCGGGTCGGCCGGGATAGACGACCCGCGTCAAGGGCGGCTTCGCCAATGCCTGGGCGAACCAGCTCTGCCGGGCGCCAGGGCCGAAGAAGTCGCCCGCGCGCACAACCAGGCTGGGCACCTCCGGCGCCGCATTCGCCAAGCGCCGTTCCAACTCCACGCGGATCGCTCCTTTCCGGCCGATCGGATGCTGTGGCGTTGCTTCGTCGATCACGGGCGAGGAGCGGGGATCGTAATTGTAGATCGTGCCCGGGAGCACGATCTGTGGCCCGCCGTGCGCTCGCGCCGCAGCGATCGTGTTGTCGATCATCGGCAAGACCAGCCTTTCCCAACCGCGATAGCCCGGGGGGTTGACCGCGTGGAAAATGGCGGATACGCCAGAGGCGGCACGCACCACATCCTCCCGCACCATGGCGTCGCCGCAGAGCCACTCGGGCGCAAGGGGACCCTTCCACTCCCGGGCCGCCTTCTCCCGATCTCGCGCGAGCGCAACTACCTGCCAGCCCCGCTGAAGCGCGACGCGGGCCACAGCGCTCCCGATGCCGCCGGTGGCGCCAAGGATGAGAATCTTCTTTGCCATGAGAGCACCCGCCGACGCGACTCGCCCGCCCTAATGGCGGAGCAGCCCCAGCGCCCAAAGCGAAAGCATCAACCCCATCACCCAGGGAAACCGCATCCGCAGCGAATGCTCCAGCCGCTCGAATCGGGCTTCCACTCGCTCGAAGCGCTGGTCGAGATCGCTCCGGAGGCCGTCGAGCTTGCCTTCCACCAGGGTCAGCCGCTGCCCGATCGTTCCCAGCCGCTTGCCGATCTGCTCATAGGCCCCTTCCCAGTGGGCCATCCGCGTCTCTCTGGTGTCGGTGGGCATCCCTTCCCGTGGGATGATAGATCGGCTCCGCGCAACCGGCAAGGGCACCGGCCGGCGATCTGGATTGCCTTTCCTCGGAAAGTCCCTTACAAGGAGTGGCCACGGGTGCCCGGAAGGCCTGGGCCTTTGGGTAGCCAGAAGGCAGAAATTTCATGGAGACCACCGACTCTCTGGTTCCAATCATCCTGGCGGGGGGAGCGGGAACGCGCCTCTGGCCTCTCTCCCGAAGGGGGAGACCGAAGCCTTTTCTGGAACTGCCGGACGGCCGGTCCCTCTTTGCGAGGGCTCTCGCCCATGCCCGTTCTCTCCCCGGGGCGGCAACGCCCCTCACCGTCCTCCATCGGGACTACCTCTTCCAGGCCAGGGATGCGGCGAACGGCGCCGGGGAGGAGGCGCTCCGCTATCTGCTGGAGCCGATCGCTCGGAACACCGCGCCGGCCATTGGAGCCGCGGCGCGCTGGCTGAGCGAGCATTCGGGTCCCCAGACCGTTCTCCTGGTCCTTCCGGCCGATCACCGGATCGAGGAGGGACCCGCCTTTGGCAAGGCGGTGAGCCAAGCGGTGGAGTTGGCGCGGCTCGGGTACCTGGTCACCTTTGGGATCGTGCCGAAGAGCGCCCATACCGGCTATGGCTATATCGAGCGGGGCGAGGAGATCGGGAAGCCCACGGTGCTGGGCCATGCGGTCTCCCGCTTCATCGAGAAGCCGGATCGGGCACGGGCCGAGGCTTTCGCCGCTTCCGGCCGCCATTTCTGGAATGCGGGGATCTTCTGCTTCCGGGCCGATGCGCTCCTCGCGGCCATGGGGGAGTGGGCGCCGGAGATGGCCCAGGGGATCGAGCGGTGCGTGGGCGGGATCGAGGAAAAGGATGGCGTCGTGGAGCTTCCCAAGGAGTTTGGCTCCATTCCGTCGCTCTCCTTGGATTACGCCGTCATGGAAAAGGCCCGGAAGGTGGCGGTCGTTCCCGCTCCCTTTTCCTGGAGCGACGTCGGTTCCTGGTCGAGCTATGCCGACCTGCTCCCCGCCGATGCTCGGGGGAATCGGGTCGTGGGAGAGGCGCAGCTCCGGGATGCCGAAGGCTGTGTCGTCTATGCGCCGGACCGGCTCGCCGCCGTCCTGGGGGTGCAAGACCTCCTCGTGGTCGACACGCCCGACGCCCTCTTGATCGCGGCCAAGGACCGGGACCAGGAGGTCGAGGCCGTGGTGGCCGAGCTCAGGAGACAGGGACACCCGGCTCATCTCCTCCACCGGACGGTCCACCGGCCCTGGGGGACTTATACCGTCCTCGAAGAGGGCCCGCGCTTCGCGATCAAGCGGATCGTCGTCCGGCCCGGGAGGGCGCTCTCGCTCCAGATGCATCATCACCGGAGCGAGCACTGGGTCGTCGTTTCGGGCACGGCCAAGGTGACGCAGGGAGAGGTCGAGCGGCTGATCCGTCCGAATGAGTCGACCTATATCCCGGCGGGGATCTCCCATCGGCTGGAAAACCCGGGATTGATCGACCTGGTGATCATCGAGGTCCAGTGCGGGGATTACGTGGGAGAGGATGACATCGTCCGCTTCGAGGACCGCTATGGGAGAGCCTAGCACGGCTCGCTCCAGGAGAACCGCTTAGAAATCCCGCTTGCTTCGCTATCCACCGGACTCGATAAAGGAAA
>JAQUAR010000262.1 GCA_028687155.1 Methylacidiphilaceae bacterium
CGCTCCGCTTGCGGAAATCAGCAGTCCCAGCCCTTTGGGGCCGCTGTGCAGCACGCTCTCGGCAAAGAAGGGGAGCAGCACGGTGTAGGGCCACCCGAAGATCGTGACGAATCCGATCAAGGCGGCCTGCCCCAAGAGAGCCCGTCTTGTCGCAAGATAGCGTACTCCGTCCCAAAGGGAAGATCGCATAGGCTTTGCGGGAGCTTGTCGGGGCGGAGCCGAGATCCGGAGGAGACAGCCGAGGGAAAGGGCGTAGGAGAGCGCATTAGCCCAGAAGCAGGCGGCGACGCCCAGGGCAGGGATGAGAAAGGCGGCGACCACGGGGCCGATCAACCGGGCTCCGTTGAAGAGTACGGAGTTCCAAGCGACCGCAGCGCGAATCTCCTCCGTCGGCGCGGCATCGAGGAAAAGGGCCTGACGCGCGGGTAGCTCGAAGGAGCCGGCGATACCGATCGCAAAGATCAGGAGGCCAAAAGCAAGGAGAGAGAGCAGATGGAAGAAGGTGAGCAGTCCGAGCAAGAGAGCAAGCAGCAGCGCCGCCATCTGGGTGAGGAGCACGATTCGCCGTCGGGGGATTCGATCGGCAACGGCTCCGGCGGGGAGAGAGAAGAGAAGAAGCGGCAGGGAACCGGCAAAGCCAAAGAGGCCCAGCCAGAACGGAGAGCCGGTCATCTGGTAGACAAGCCACCCTTGGCCCACGTTTTGGACCCAGCTGCCGACGAAGGAGAACGCCTGTCCGAGAAAAAGAGCTCGGAAGGGGGGCGATCGAAAAGGTCTGAGATGGGGAAAAATCTTCATGGGCATGCGCCTGCTGCTCGATAGAATGCCTCAGTTTCGTTCGGGGGAAGGGCGCGTGGCTCGGAGAGAAGAGGAACGATCTGAGGAGGAGCAAGAATGAGGAGGGAACAGGGAAAGGGGGAGGAGAAGAAAGGCCATGGCTACGGGGCTTGGATGAGATGGATCTATTCGCTGGGTATCCTCTTGGCAATGCCGCTCCCCTTGCAAGCCAACGAGGAGCTTCTTCGGTTGGGAGCCGACCCCGGTCAATGGCCGATGCAGGCGAAGAACTACGAGGCGACGCGGTACAGCGAGCTCGACCAGATCAGCGCGAGAACGGTCGAAAAGCTGCACGTCGTCTGGAGCTTTTCCACGGGAGCCCTCCGCGGCCATGAAGGGGGCCCGCTCGTCGTCGGCAGCACGATGTATGTTCACTCTCCCTTTCCGAACACGGTCTATGCGCTCGACTTGCAACAAAAGCCTTACACGATCCTCTGGAAGTATACGCCGGAGCAGAAGCCGTCGGCGATTACGGCGGCCTGCTATGATACCGTCAGCCGGGGCGTGGCCTACGGGATGGGCAAGATCTTTCTCGGAACGTTGGATGGGCAGTTGATCGCCTTGGACGCCCATACCGGCGACGAAGTCTGGAAGGTGAAACAGGGAGAGATCGCTCGCGGGGAGACGATCACCGGAGCCCCCATCGTGATCAAGGACATGGTGATCATCGGAATCTCCGGGGGCGAGTTTGGCGTTCGGGGTCGGATCAATGCCTACGAAATCCAGACGGGCAAGCCGCGCTGGGTGGCCTACAGCCAAGGTCCGGACGATGACATCCTGCTCGAGGGAGACTTCAACAAGGAGTGTCCGCGTCACGGCGGAGAGGGGGAGGGCACGCGGTCGTGGCCGGGAGAGCAGTGGAAGCTTGGCGGGGGAACGACCTGGGGCTGGTTCAGCTACGATGCGGACTTGGATCTTTTTCATTACGGAACCGGCAACCCGGGATCCTGGAATGCCGAGGTGAGAAAGGGCGGGGATAATAAGTGGTCCTGCACCCTCTGGGGGCGTCGGCCGGGCACGGGGAAGGCGCGATGGGCCTTCCAGATGACTCCCTGGGACTCGTGGGGATACGACGGCACCAATGAGTTGATCCTGGTCGATCTCCCGATTGGGAACGCGAAGCGAAAATGTGCGGTCCACTTCGATAAGAACGGATTCGCCTACACGCTCGATCGGGGAACCGGGGAGGTGCTCTCGGCTGTCCCCTTCGTCTACGAGAACTGGGCCAAAGGGATCAACCGCGGGGACGATCGGCCGATCGAAGTCCCGGAGAAGAGAGCCAAGCTCGGGGTTGATGTGAAGGGAGTCTGCCCTTCGTCGATGGGTGGGAAGAACCAGCAGCCGGCGGCCTATGATCCGGAGACTCATCTGTTTTATCTCGGGACGAACAACCTCTGTATGGATATTCAGGCCATGGAGGCCCGATACAACCCGGGAACCCACTATGTGGGCGCCGATCTGCTCATCTACTCCGGGCATGAAGGACGGGATAAGTATTACGGCGAATTCATCGCCTGGGATCCGGTGAAAGGCAGGCGGGTCTGGGAAATCCAGGAGCGGTTCCCGGTTTGGAGCGGGGCGCTGGCGACCGCCGGGGGCCTGGTCTTCTACGGGACGCTGGACGGATGGCTCAAGGCCGTCGACGCCCGCACCGGCGTCCTTCTTTGGCAGCAGAAGCTCGGTTCGGGCATCGTCGGCAATCCGATCGCCTTCCTCGGACCGGACAACAAAGAGTATCTGGCTGTCTATTCCGGAGTGGGTGGCTGGTTCGGATTGCCTGCCGCCATCAGCTTGCCTAAGGACGATCCAAGGGCAGCCATGGGCGCCAACGGTGCGGCGGATGACTCTCGCCTGCCGCAATCGACGACCCCAGGCGGCGAACTCGTCGTCTTCGGCCTCGATTAGCCTGCCGGTCTCACCAGCGTTCTCCTGCGGCTTGCGCCCAGGCCCATCGGCCCGCGCCTCGGGTAGGAACTTTGGGAGAGAGGTGGGTTAAATTTTCTTTGCGCAAAGCAGGGTCATTTTGTGACGAAAAGTTCACAGAATTGTCACAAAAATGTAACAGAGAAACCGCTTGTCCGACCTCCGTCCGGCTTCGGTAATCTCCTTTCCGGTAAGCGGTCCAAAGCCTCTGCCGCAGCGGTCGCGGGTGCTCCGCGCGGGCAGGGGGAAGGCAGATGGCAACCAGGGAGGGAGTCATGCGCGCGGTCGTTTTTCCGGAGCGGAAGGAGAGGGAGTTTTCCGAGAGATCGAATCTTCAGGCGGTGAAAGGGGAGGGTGCCTCCAGGGCAATCCGGCCGCCCAGCGGCCGGGGTACGCCCGGGAGGCCCATCGAGGCCGGCCTGCCCGCCTTGGCCGTGGCGCTCTCTCTTTTGGCCCTCTTCTCCCTCTCCATCCTCTCCTGGTGGAAGGAGCAGAAGCGGCCGGCCACGCCGGTTGCCGCACCCC
>JAQUAR010000014.1 GCA_028687155.1 Methylacidiphilaceae bacterium
CCACTCCAGCGGGCGCGTCCTCGAAAACGATGCACTCTTCGGGCGCAAACCCAACCTCTTTGGCGGCAAGACAGAAGACCTCGGGGTCGGGCTTGCCGCGGCTCACATCTTCAGCCGCCACCAGGGCTTGGAAAAGCCGACGCATGTTCCATTGATCGAGGATGAGCTCGATATTGGCCCGCGCCGTCGAGGAGGCGATCGCTGCGGGAACGGATCCTTCCGCGAGGGATTGGCAGAGGGCAAGCGCTCCGGGATAGAGATCGATTCCTTGCTCCGCGACGATCGTCCGAAAGAGTTCTTCCTTCCTCTCGCCGAGTCGAACAATCTCTTGGGGATCCTCCGTCCAGTGGAGCAGATGAGGGATAACCCAATCATTTTTTCTTCCGAAGGAGGGGAGAAAAAAGCCGGGAGGCAGCGTTCGTCCTTCCTCCCGAGCGAGTCGATGCCAACTCTCCTCGTGGCGGCGGGCGGAATTGGCAATGACCCCGTCCCAATCGAAGAGGGCTGCCCACCGGGCCTTGCCGCGCGAAGCGTGCGAGATACCCGCCGTTGCTCTCCCGGATGCGCTCGCGCGGTGGCCCCCCTCTATCGGAGCTTCGATGCGATTCTCTTCGGTCATAGCGATCCTCCTTCCCGGTCAATTCGGATTTTCAAACCAAACGGCTACTCCCAAGATCTGCTAGTTTATCTCCCCCGTTTTCTCCTACACTGGTGAAGGTGTGCGCCTCACCCTTTGGGTACCGGGGAAGTCTTGGTCGCTTCGCGGATGCTCGGCATCTCCAGGGCTTTTTCCCCGGGCGCCGACCGTGTAGATCCGCTTCGCTGGAACTTAAGATGCCATTAAGAGCGCGGACAAGTCAATCGCCGCCTCTCTTGTTCCCTTTTTGCATCCGAACTGAATTGAGGAGACGGGAGGATCCGGTTTCAGGCCGAAAATCCCTTGTCCCCTTTTGCGGAATGGTCCGAGAGTCGGAGCCGGAAAACGGCGGAGCACGTTTTTGCTATGCATCACTTGGAATCTCCCGCCCAAGAGAATCGCCGAAGCCGCAAAACCTTCTGGACGGGAAGGGGTCGGTCTGAGGAAAGTTTGAAGATGGCGGGTTCGGACCCATTTTTGGAGGCGGCGATCGCGGAAGCACGGGCGGGACTCGCAGAAGGAGGAATCCCCATTGGCGCACTGATCGTTCAGGGGGACCGGATCCTGGCACGGGGCCGGAACCGCAGGATTCAGTGGGGTAGCGTCATTCGCCATGGCGAGATGGACGCGTTGGAAAGTCTCGGTCGGCAACCCGCTTCCCTCTACCGGTCCTGCACCCTCTATACCACTCTGTCGCCCTGCCCGATGTGTACGGGAGCGATCCTCCTCTACCGCATCCCGCGGGTCGTCATCGGAGAGAATCGGACCTTCCTGGGCTCGGAGGAGCTTTTGCGTAGCCAGGGAGTCTTGGTCGAGGTGAGAGACAACGCGGAGTGCCGGGAGCTTCTTGCTTCTTTTATCCGCCGCTCTCCCGCTTCCTGGGATGAGGATATCGGACTTCGAGAGGGAGAGCGGGCGCAAGGGGAGAGCGCGGGCTCGTGAGGGAAGGGAGAGAGCCGAAAAGCATGGGGGATCCGCCGCCGGAGGTTGTGTTCTCTCCCGGCGCTCTGCTGGCCGAGGTCGAAAGAGAGGTGGTCGCCTGCGGCCGCTGTCCGCGCCTGGTCGCTTGGCGCGAGGAAGCCGCCATGCATCCTCCGAAGCGTTATGCGGGCTGCCCTTATTGGGCCAAGCCGGTTCCGGGATTCGGGGATCCGCAAGCCCGTCTTGTCCTCGTGGGACTCGCACCCGCCGCTCACGGAGGAAACCGGACCGGAAGAATGTTTACGGGGGACCGGAGCGGGGATTGGCTTTTCCGGGCGCTTCATCGCTCCGGCTTTGCCAGTCAACCATTTTCCCGCGACCCAGAGGACGGTTTGCGGCTCTCCGACTGTTTTGTGACTGCCGCCGTGCGCTGTTGTCCACCGGAAAACCGGCCACTCCCTTCAGAGAGGAAAAACTGCTATCCCTTCCTGGCTCGGGAACTGGAGACTCTCGCCAATCTTCGGGTTCTGATCGCCCTTGGGGGCATGGCCTTTGAGACCCTGCTCCGTTGGGTCAAGGAGCGCTGGCCGGAGGAAGCCCGGCTACTGCTTCGGAAGCGACCCTCCTTCTCCCATGGGGCGGAGATGCCGCTTCCGAAGGGCCGGACCCTGCTCGTGAGCTATCACCCCAGCCAACAAAACACCTTCACCGGTCGGCTGACCGAAGAGATGTTCGACGCGGTTTTTTCCCGCGCGCGCGCCGCACTTGAGGTCGCCTCAGGGACAAAGTCTGTGAGACAGGCAGGCTAGAAATTGACCCGCACGGGAATCTCGCCGTGGTGCTCACCCGAGCAACCCTGGTCGGTCGGAGCATCGACCGGGTGGTCGCTGGCGTGGACGAGTTCCTTGGCGATCAGCCATTGTTCCAGTTCCTGCCCGCTGACGTCGGCGAGAAATTCGCCGTTGACTTCGACGCAGGGAGAAAGGGGCTGGCCGCTCTTCTGAATCATCTCTTCCCGGTATTCGGGGACGTTGACGATATCGCGGTCTTCGTAGGGAAGCTGATATTTCCGGAGGATCGCCCGCACCCCTTGGCTCCACCCGCAGGTGGGCTTGAGATAGGCGATAATCTTGGGTTGACTCATATAATACCCTATAGGTCCGGCAAGCGGGGAACGCTAGTGCTTTTTTCCGATTTTCGAACCTTTTCCGGGCTTCCTTCGGTGAGCGACGAATGGTTCGGGGAGAGGAAGGGCAGGATCGCACGAAGGTTGCGGCAGTCGGCTTCCATCCCGCCCTCTTTCGGCGTTTCCAGGACCATCGGGAGCTTGGACCAGCGTGGGTCCTGGAGAATCTGCTGAAAGGCTGAGAGGCTGAGAGTGCCCCGACCCAGATGCTCGTGACGGTCCCGCCTCGACCCGAAAGGGGCGACCGAATCGTTGAGATGGAAGGCCCATACCCGGTCCGCGAGGCCCAGCCTTTCCAGTTCTTTGGTGAAATTCCGGTAGCCAGCCCGGGTGGTAATCGGGTAGCCAGCCGCCCAAAGGTGGGCCGTATCGAGGCAGACGCCGAAACGGAGGGGGTCGGCCAGATTTTCGAGAAGCCAGGCCAGTTGCTCCAGCTGTCTCCCGAGCTGGTTTCCTTGCCCCGCCATCGTCTCTAGGGCAATGCGGACGGTCGGCTCCGAGGATCCTGCCGGAAAGAGAAGGCGGAGCTGGTGCGAGAGTCGAAAGAGTGCAGTCTTGGGTTCTTCGCCGTGCAGAGCCGTTCCGGGGTGCAGGACGAGGAAGGGAAGGCCGAGGAGCTCGGCACGCGTGATCTCGTCCCGGAGTGATTCCAAAGATTGCGCGGCGAGAGGCTCCGAGGGGGAGGCGAGGTTGATCAGGTAGCCGGCATGGCCAAAGAAGAAGATTCCAGAAGAGGAAGCCGCTCTTCGGAAGGCCGAGGCTTCCTCGGCACGAATTGCGGGGGCCTTCCACTGCCGGCAGTTCTTCAGGAAGATCTGCGCGGCGGAAAAGCCGCACTGGATGGCGCGTTCCACCGCGCGTGCGAATCCTCCGGCCACCGAGACATGCGCACCGAAGAGCCGCCCGGAGAGCTCGGAGGGAGCGAGCGGATCGGCCGGAGGAGTCTCGGCCTTCGGGTGGGAAGCTCTCCTCCGCGTTCCTTCTCCTTTTTGGTCTCCTCGCATTCTCGTACTCCGGCGCCCGGGAAAAACGATTGTCTTTCTCACGCACTGAGGCAAGATGACAGCCCGCAACGCCTATGGCAACGTGCACTCTCTGGCAGGAAATTCCGGAAGAACTGGCTCACGAAGTGCTTCTGGCCGTTCGGGATTCCGACAAGCGCCTCTACCGTGTCGTCGTCGAATTGACGAGTCGCCGTCTGGGGGTCCGGCAGGCGAAGCTTCTGGAAATGCCCAAGTTGGAGCGGCATCAACTCTCGCGCCGTGTCCTTTCCCTACCGGAAAGCGAGACACTCTCCTCGCACCTCTTCTCTCACTGGCTGGTACACCAGCGCGCCCCAATGCTTTGTGCCTGGCTCGATGCGCTCGGGATCTCCCACGACGCGGATGGGGTGGTCGAGAAGTTTCCGCAGGAGCCACCTACGGAGAAGCTGCGAGATGCGCTGGAAGGGCTGCTCGCTCGATTCCCGAGCTTGGATGTGGCAATTTACCTCCGTCTTTTTAACGAGATCGAGGATGTGGGATGGAAGGGCCTGGAGAAGATCCTCGCCGCGGACGAGCGGCTGCAGTTCGAAAGACGGGCAACCTCGGGGGCTCGGGGATAGGGCGGCTTGACATGGGGAAAACCGAAACGGCAAAGGGGCCTACGTTCGAGGAGGCCTTTCGGAAGCTGCAAGAAATCGTGGCAAGGATGGAGAGCGGCGATCTGGCCCTTGAGGAACTGCTGGAGCGCTATGAAGAGGGGATGCGGCTCGTGAAGATTTGTAGTGACAAACTATCCCTGGCGGAACAAAAAATCAGCGTTTTGGCACAAGGGGCCGAAGGGGGAGAATCGACGGCCAGCGAACTTCGGGCGGCGGAGCAAGACTCGGCTCGCCCAGGAGAATAGCCAAAAAGGAGGGGGGCCTTGGCGCGACTGCTCGACGAGATCAATTCTCCGGCTGACCTGAAACAGATTCCCATCGCAGAGCTGCCTCAGCTAGCGGAGGAAATCCGCCAGGAGATGATCACCATCCTGGCGAAAAACGGAGGCCATCTCGGCCCGAACCTCGGAGTGGTCGAGCTGACGATCGCTCTCCATTACGTTTTCCAGACTCCCGAGGATCAGTTTGTTTTCGACGTAAGCCACCAGGGATACGTCCACAAGCTCTTGACCGGGCGGCGCGACCGCTTTCCCCTGATTCGGCAACCCGGCGGGCTGTCCGGATTCCTCAATCGGGAGGAGAGCCCGCACGACAGCTACGGAGCGGGCCATGCCGGCACCGCTCTCTCTGCCGCCCTGGGAATGGCCGTCGGCCGCGATCTCCGAGGAGGAAAGGAGAACGTGGTCGCGGTCTGCGGGGATGCCGCGTTCACCTGCGGCATTACCTACGAGGCGCTCAACAATGTCTGCGATCAGACCAAGCGCCTGATCGTGGTCTTGAACGACAACGAATGGTCGATCGATAAGAACGTCGGCGCGATCGCCAGCTATTTCAGCCGCATCGTCAGTCATCCGGCTTACTCTTGGCTCCGGGACCGGGCGGAGGAATTCCTGAAGAAGATTCCCAATCGCGGGGTCCTTCGCGCGGCGCGGAAGGCGGAAGAGGCGGTCAAAAGCCTGCTCCTACCGAGCGTGATCTTTGAAGAGCTCGGCCTGACCTATTACGGTCCGGTCGACGGCCACGATGTGGCAATGCTGATCTCGATGTTCGAGTTTCTGAAGCATCAAGAGCATCCCGTCCTCTTCCACGTGCTGACGCAGAAGGGAAGGGGTTTTGCCCCGGCCATGGAAAAGCAGAAGAAGTTCCACGGGCTGGGCCCATACCATCCTGTGACCGGGGAGACCTCTGCGAGCTCTGCCTTGACCTGCTCCCAGGTATTTGCCGACACCCTGATCAAGCTTGCCGACCAAAATCGCAACGTGGTGGCGATCACGGCGGCGATGCCCAACGGAACCGCGCTCGACCGGTTTCAGCCGAAGTTCCCCGACCGGTATTTCGATACGGGGATCGCCGAAGAACATGCCGTTCTCTTTGCCGCCGGATTGGCGACCAAGGGGTTCAAGCCCTATTGCGCCATCTATTCTACCTTTCTGCAGCGCGCCTATGACCAGATCGTTCACGACGTCTGCCTGCAAAACCTTCCCGTCGTCTTCTGCATGGATCGGGGCGGCTTGTCGGGAGACGATGGGCCCACGCATCACGGCCTCTTCGACATCTCCTTCCTGCGGTGTGTTCCGAACATCACCTTGCTCCATCCCAAGGACGAGGACGAGCTGGCCGACATGCTCTTCACGGCCATGCACCATCCCGGCCCCGTCGCGATTCGATATCCGCGGGGAGTCGGCTCGGGGGTTGCCGTAAAGCCGTTCCCCGAGATGATCCCGGTCGGCAGGGCCGAGGTCCTCCAGCATGGACGGGATGTCGCGATCTTCGGCCTGGGCATGATGGTTCCGATGGCCTGCGAGCTTGCTACGGCTCTCGGTGCCGAGGGCATCTCCGCGGCCGTGATCAATCCACGGACGGTAAAGCCGCTCGATCGAGGGACCCTCGAGTTCTTCGGCCGAAGCGTCGATGCAATCGTGACCATCGAGGATCACGTCCTGGCCGGCGGGTTCGGATCCCTCGTGCTCGAAGCACTTTCCGAGATGGGGATTGCGGTCCCGGTCGTACGCATCGGCTGGCCGGACCAGTACATCGAACACGGGAAGGTGGAACAGCTACGGAAGAAATACGGTCTGACCGCGGAGGCGGCGTTGGAAAAGCTCCGCCCGATCCTCAAGGGAAGACTTCGCTCGGCGGGCGAGATCGCCTAGGCTGCGCAAACTCTTTCCTTGGGAACTCGCCCGGCCGTTCGAGAAGCTTTTATGAAAATCGTCTTGGCCTATTCGGGAGGGCTCGACACCTCCGTGATTCTCAAATGGCTCACGGAAAAGTACAACGCTGAGGTCACCGCCTATTGCGCGGATGTCGGACAGGCGGAGGAGTTGACCGGGCTCGAGGAGAAGGCCCGCCAAACAGGGGCATCCCGCTGCCTGGTCTCCGACCTGCGGGAGGAGTTTGTCCGGGATTATGTCTTCCCCATGATTCGGGCGGGAGCGCTGTACGAGGATCAGTACCTGCTGGGAACCTCGATCGCGCGTCCCTTGATCGCGAAAAGGCAGGTCGAGATCGCTCGTGAGGTCGGAGCCGATGCCGTTGCGCACGGGGCGACGGGCAAGGGGAACGATCAAGTCCGCTTCGAGCTGGCTTTTGCGGCCTTGGCTCCGGATCTGCGCGTGATTGCTCCCTGGCGGGAGTGGGATCTTGCGGGGAGAGCCGATCTCATCCGCTATGCGGAAGAGCATGGGATTCCGGTCCCGGTCACGACGGCCAAGCCTTACTCGATGGACCGCAACCTCTTTCACATCAGCTACGAGAGCGGGGTTCTGGAAGACCCGTGGCAGCCTCCGCCCCCCGATCTTTTCCGGCTGACGCGCAATCCGGAGGATGCACCGGACGTGCCGGAAACCTTGGATCTCTCTTTCGAGTCTGGGAACTGCGTCGCCGTCAACGGCAAGAGCCTCTCGCCTGCGGCGCTCTTGAGCCTGCTCAACGAAATCGGCGGCAGGCACGGAATCGGCCGAGTCGATCTCGTCGAAAACCGCTTCGTCGGCATGAAATCGCGCGGGGTCTACGAGTGTCCCGGAGGGACGATCCTTCGCTTTGCCCATCGCCAGATCGAAACCTTGACGCTCGATCGGGAGGTCATGCATCTGCGGGACTCTCTCCTTCCGCGCTATGCCGAATTGGTCTACTACGGGTTCTGGTTTTCTCCGGAGCGGGAGTTCCTCCAAGCGGCCATCGAGCAGAGCCAGCAGGTCGTAACCGGCACGGTCCGGCTTCGGCTCTTTAAGGGGGCTCTGCAAACGATGGGACGAAAAAGCCCGCAATCACTCTACGATCTGCAACTGGCGACGATGGAGGCCGATCAGGGAGCCTACGATCCTCGCGATGCGACAGGGTTTATCCGTCTCAACGCTCTTCGGCTTCGGACGGCAGCGCGCAGGCGGCAGGCTCAGGCTCCGTAGCCCGTCGGCTAACCCATCATTCCCCGTCTTCCGGGCTCTCAAACCAGCTCTTGCCATCGCGGGCGATCAGAACTTGGGCTGCTTCCGGTCCCCAGCCTCCGGCCGAGTAGTTGGGAAAGTCGGTGGGCGGGTTGGCTTCCCAGACTTGCAGGATCGGATCGACCAGAGACCAGGCCGCCTCGACCTGGTCGGCGCGCATGAAGAGAGTGCCGTCCCCGAGGATGACATCCCGCAGCAGGGTTTCGTAGGCTTCCGGTGATTCGGTCTTGAAGGCGTCGGAGTAGGAGAAGCGGAGGTCGACCGGAGTGAGCCGGATCGTCGGCCCGGGCCGTTTTGCCTGGAAGTTGAGCAGGATGCTCTCCTTGGGTTGGATGTTAAGGATCATCCGGTTGGGATGCCACTGGTCGACCGCGATCTCGGGGAAGGCTTGGTGAGGGACAGGCCTAAGGCTGATCACGATTTGGGACATGTGCTGAGGCATCCGCTTACCCGTCCGCAAGTAGAACGGGACGTCCTGCCACCGCCAGTTGTCGACGAAAACCTTGAGAGCGACGAAGGTTTCCATCAAGGAATCCGAGGAGACATCGGGCTCGCTCCGGTAGGCAGGCACATGCTGGCCATGCACCCAACCGGCGCCATATTGGCCGCGCACAGCAAGCCGGTGGACGGCTTCGGTGGGAAAGGGGCGGATGGCATGGAGCACATCGGTCTTCTTGTTGCGGACCTCTTCCGCCTCGAAGGAGACCGGCGGCTCCATCGCAACGATGCACAAGAGTTGGAATAGGTGGTTCTGGACCATGTCGCGCAGGGCGCCCGCATGCTCGTAATATCCTCCTCGCTGCTCGACCCCGATCGTTTCGGCTACCGTGATCTGGACGGAGTCGATGTAGCGGCGGTCCCAAATGGGCTCGAACCAGGCGTTTCCGAAACGGAGCGCCAGGACGTTCTGAACGGTCTCTTTACCGAGGTAGTGGTCGATCCGGAAGATCTGCTTCTCGGCAAAGACTTCGGCCAAGGAGCGATTGAGTGCCTGGGCCGAGGCCAGATCCCGTCCAAAAGGCTTCTCGACCACGATTCGGCTCCCGGGAATGTTCCTTCCGAGGCCTGCCTTGCCCAATCCCGTGGCAATGGCTTCAATGAGCGTGGGCGAGGTAGCGAGGTAAAAGACGGGATTGGCGGCCCCGCCCCACTGCTGGCGGAAATCGCCGATCGCCTTGGCCAGGACCTCGAAGGTGTCGGGATGGGTGAGATCTCCGGAATGGTACTGGGAGAGCGAGGCGGCAAACGTAGACCAGGAAGCTTCGTCGAGCTTCCGGCGGCAGAAGGATTCGACGCCGGAACGAAGGTGGCCGATAAATTCTTCCTTGGTCATTTCCTTCCGGTCGACGCCGATGATGGCGAACTTCTCGGGAAGCCATCCTTCCGCCGAGAGGGAGTAGAGGGCAGGTGCAATCTTGCGCCAGGCGAGGTCGCCTGCTGCGCCAAAGATGACAAGGATGGTGGGAGAGAGAGAGGAGCGGTTCATGGCTGAAGGCTTTTATTCCGTGGGTTATCTGGGCGATCTGCCCGTCCTGCGGCTGAGCCCGACCGCGGGCCGATTCCGCTGGGTTGCGTGAAAACATTACGGGAAGGCTTTACGGGAGCGCAAGCCTCGTCGATCCCCGGAAAGGGCGTTGCGGTGGGCAGAGCAGAGAGCTAGCTTCTGACGGCTGCTTCGGGTTCGCTCTCCATGAAAAGAAAGGAAAGAAGGAAGGAGGAGGTCGAAGTCAGGATCGAGGAGATCCTGCTACCGGGTACACTGAACGTGCCGCCCGATGCGGGAGGCATCGTTCTCTTTGCGCATGGCAGTGGTTCGAGCCGCTTGAGCCCACGGAACCAGTTCGTCGCCCAGATCCTGCAGAGAAACGGCTCGGGAACCCTTCTCTTCGACTTGTTGACGCCGGAAGAGGAAGAGGAAGATGAGAGGACCGCAGCACTCCGCTTCGATATCGAGTTCCTCGCCCAGAGGCTCTGCGGCGCCGCCCGCTGGCTTCAAGAGCATCTCGGCGAGCAGACGGCGTCTCTCGGTTACTTTGGCTCGAGCACGGGCGGAGGGGCCGCGCTTGTCGCCGCAGCTCGGGAAGGATCGGAGGTCGCCGCCGTCGTCTCCCGGGGAGGCCGGCCCGACTTGGCCGGCGAGGCCCTGACCCAGGTGCGGAGCCCGACCTTGTTGATCGTGGGAGGGGCGGATCCCTTTGTGCTCCGCCTCAATCGAGAGGCGCTGCAAGAGCTTGGCTGCGAAAAGGAGCTTGCCATCGTACCCGGAGCGACCCATCTCTTCGAGGAGCCAGGTACCCTGGAGGAAGTCGCCCGCTTGGCTGCCGACTGGTTCCGCCGCCACTGGCCGAAGAGCCATCCCACCCGTTCCGAGTCGTAATCCCGGGACGAGAAGGAAGCGACCTTGAGGACGCGTGGCTAGCCCGGTGTCGGTATCTTGAGGGCATGAAATTGGCCATCCGCTCCCCGGCTGCTAAGCTAAACACGGCCGAGGGAAGGGCCTACGGATGAAGCACGGCAAACCGACGGAAGCGACCGAAGAGCTGCGCAAGCTCCTGCCGTTTTGTGTTGAGGCCTGCCGGGAGATCTACGGAGAAGGGCTCCTCGCCCTCCTGCTCTTCGGATCGGTGGCGCGCGGGAATGCGCGGTTCGATTCGGACCTCGATCTGCTCGTGATTGCCGAACGGTTGCCTCCGAGGCGCCGGGAGAGGTTCAATGCTTTCTCCGGACGTGCGGTGGCTCCGCTCGAGCAGGCGCGGGAAGCTCTCTTCTCGCGCGGATATCCGGCCGAGATCTCCTGGATCTTTCGCACGCCTGAGGAGCTGCGGGAGGGAGCTCCTTTCTTCTTGGACCTCCCGGAAGAGGCGGTGATTCTTTGCGAGCGGGGGCGGTTCGCCTCGGAGTTTCTCCGCAGGATCCGGCGGATGCGCGAGCGGGAAGGGGCGCGAAGGATCAGGCTCGCGGGGGAGGAATGCTGGGACTTTCGAGGACCCGGAGGAAAGGGGAGCCTCGCTTCCTTCGCTCTCGATGACACAAATTGAGTTGGCGCGCGCCTACCTGCGCCTTGTCGAAGACCGCCTGGAGGCTCTCGGCGTCTTCCGAGACAGAAAATCGTATGCCAATCTCCGGCGGGAGTCGCAGGAGATCGTCGAGCTCGTTCTGAAGGCGGCTCTGCGCGCCTCGGGCATCGATCCTCCGCGCATTCACGAGGTCGGCCGGCTTTTGGAGGGGGAGCTCGACGCGTTGCCCGAAGATTTGCGAGTCGAGGCCGACACGCTGATCGGTGCCAGCCGGGAGTTGCGGAAGGATCGCGAGATGAGCTTCTACGGAGAGGTCGACTCCGTTCCGACCGAGAGCTTTTCGGCCGCGGAAGGAGAAGAGGCTTACCGGTGGGCGGCCCTGGCCGTCTCCTGGCTCCAGAGGCTTTTGGCCCGGCAGGGGCCTGAAGCCGGAAGCGGGAGTGCGGGCGGCGGACAGGAGCAATGACCGCTACCGGAGATTTTCCTGGAGAGGCGGCGAAACCAGCCTCCCGCTCACGAGACGAAGCGGAAAATGAAGGGGTATCGGTAGGAAATGCCCTTGGAGACCGCGATTGCCGCTGCAATCATCGTCCAGAGCACGAAGATCCCGAGAGCAAAAAGGAGCGGGAATCCGATCAAGACAAAGCAGAGGAGCCCTGCCGCAAGGAAATAGATCGTGAAGGTGATTTGCGCATTGAGCGCTTCCCGGGCCTGCTCCTTGGCAAAGGTCTCCTTGGCCAGCAGATAGATCAAAAGAGGGATGAGAATCTGGCCGATCGTGACCAAATAGCCGAAAATGGGCGCCAGATGGGCGAGCAGGGCGAGGTTCCTTCCTTCCGAGTTGTCCGTTTCCATATCGTTCTTTCGGGGATCAGGCGCCCTCCCTCTTACGTTCTTTCTTCGCTTTTGGCAAACGAGCATGGGTAGGTGAGTCTTGTCGGTGCATTCCCGGAGTACCGGAATCCGGGCTTGTCTCAAGAAGAGGATTGCGCCTGCAGGAGAACGCGGCATCCAGGGCGGCGGCACGGGGCTGCCTTGCCATTGCCCATCAACGGGGTAGAATGCGGTTCTCGGAAGGAGGAAAGGGGCGAGACATGGCGAAGGAAAAACAGCATCGAAAAGACGATTCGGCCAGGGAAAAGACTCTGGTTCTCGACGTCGGCGGGCATCACGTCAAGGTCTACGCTTCGGATCATCCGGAGCCACGGGAGATTGCGACCGGCCCCAAGTTCACCCCGCAAATGCTGGTCCGCGAGGTGGGCCGGCTCGTGTCGGATTGGGCCTATTCCCGCGTGGCGATCGGCTACCCGGGTCCCGTCCGCAAGGGGAGGCCTGCCGAAGAGCCGCTTCACCTGGGGCCGGGATGGACCTCCTATGATTTCGAGAAAGGATTCGAATTGCCCGTTCGGATCGTCAACGATGCGGCCATGCAGGCGCTGGGAAGCTACCGGGGCGGGGATATGCTCTTCCTGGGCCTAGGCACGGGCTTGGGATCGGCACTGATCGTCGAAGGAGTTCTCCAGCCGCTTCAACTCGAAGCAGTTCCCTATCGGAAGGGGAAGACGGTCGAAGCCTATGTCGGAGAGGCCGGCTTGGAAAGCCTCGGCCACAAGAAGTGGCGGAGCCATGTCCGCCGCGTGGTGGCGCTGCTCCGCTATATCGTGCAGGCGGACTACGTAATCCTGGGGGGAGGGAACGCCCGGCTGCTCAAGAAGCTTCCTCCGGACTGCTTTCTGGGAGAAAATGCGCTTGCCTTCCCTGGCGGTCTTCGCCTCTGGGAGGGGCTCCCCGCGGAACTACGCGGGACGAAGATCTATCGATGAAAAGGGGAGGAACGATCCCGGGCCGCGGCACCCTGATGGCGCGGCAATGACGGAGGAAGAACGAAGACTGCGGGAGGCGGCCGACGGCGTCGCTCCCTGGCGCCTGTGGGGCCCCTACCTGAGCGACCGCCAGTGGGGCACGGTGCGGGAGGACTACAGCCCGGACGGAGACGCCTGGTCCTTCTTTCCCCACGATCATGCCCGCTCTCGCGCCTACCGCTGGGGAGAGGATGGCTTAGGCGGAATCTGCGATGAGGGCTGCCGGCTCTGCTTTGCTCTCGCTCTCTGGAACGGGGTCGATCCGATCCTCAAGGAGCGGCTCTTCGGCCTAAGCAACACCGAGGGGAATCATGGGGAGGATGTGAAGGAGTACTACTTCCCGCTGGAGAGCACACCAACCCACAGTTACCTCAAATTCCTCTACAAGTACCCGCAGACTGCTTTCCCCTACGAGGATCTCCTCGAGGAAAACGGCCGCCGGAAGGCCGATCTTCATCTTCCGGAATACGAATTGGCCGACACGGGCATCTTTGACGATGGAGCCTATTTCGACGTCTGGGTCGAATACGCGAAGGAGGGGCCGACCGACATCGTCATCCGAATTCGGGTGACCAACCGGGCCGCCGCCTCGGCAGTTGTCCACGTTCTTCCCACGCTCTGGTTTCGCAACACCTGGTCCTGGAATCCGGGAACCCCGAAACCGATTCTCCGCATGGCTGCCGGTTCGGAATCCTCCTTTTCCTGGATCGAGGCGGAGCATCCCGAACTCGACGCGATGAGGCTCTACTACTCTCCCGGACCAGAGGTCCTCTTCGTCGAGAACGAGACCAATCGAAGCCGGTTCGGCTGGGGAGAGAACACG
>JAQUAR010000263.1 GCA_028687155.1 Methylacidiphilaceae bacterium
ATGACAGACTATCTTCACGGACCGGAGGGGCGCAAGGATCAAAATCTGCTGCTTCCCCGCCGAGGAGAGGACGCCGTTTGCAAGGTCGCCCATTGCCTTCCGCATCCATTTGCTTCAAGATTGCTCACGCGATGTCTTCCCGGCGTCTCCTCGCCCTCTCTTCGCTGCTCTGTTTCGCCCCGTTCTGCGCTTCCGCCATGAAAATCCTCTCTCCTTCCTTTTCCAACGGCCAGCCCTTGCCTCGCGAATGCGGTTACCACTACGCCAACCGGAATCCGGAGATTCTCTTCTCCGAAGTGCCTCCCCGTGCGCGCTCGTTGGCCCTGATCATGGACGATCCTGACGCCCCTGGTGGCACCTTCGTTCACTGGCTTGTCTGGAATCTTCCGCCGGCTACCTCGAAGCTCATTCCCGGCAAGTTGCCGCCCGAAGCCTGCACGGGCCGCAACCAGTTTGGAGATGACCGCTACGACGGACCGGCACCCCCCAGCGGTGTCCACCGCTACTTCTTTCGACTGTTTGCCCTGGACGCGCTGCTCACCTTGCCCACCGGCGCAGACCATAAGGAGTTGGGAAAGGCAATGGCAGGACATGTCGTGGACGAGGCTGCGTTGATGGGCACCTACTCGTCGCACTGATGAGCCTGGGCCATCCGCTCCCCTCCCGGAGAATCGATCTCGTGATGAGGAGGCGTTTCCGCTCCTGGGTTCTGGTATCCCGCTTCATCCTGGCCGCTTGGCTCGCGACAGGAGCGATGCTCCGCGCCTGGGCGGGAGCAATCTTTGCGGAACCTTTCACGCCGACGCCGATTGCCATCCATCTCACCGATCTTCCCAAACCCTTTGCCACGCCGAGCGTCAGCTACGAACCCCCAGTTGTTCCTCCCCCTGGTCGCCCTTCTCTCCGTCTTCCTGCAGGCTTCCAGGTATCCGTATTCGCGCGCGATCTGGAGGAGCCGAGATGGCTGGCACTCACTCCCGAAGGAGGGGTCCTCGTCGTCGAGTCCTCCGCCGGCCGGATCCGCTTGTTCGAAGGGCTGCGAGAGGATGGCAGCGCCGAACGCGGCTCGGTTTTCGCGACCCCGGAAAATGGTCTCCATCTGCCTTTCGGCATGGTCTTTTCCGAAGGTCGCTTTTTCGTTGCGAACACCGACTCGATTCTCGCCTTTTCCTATCAGCGGGGTCAGCGGCGCCTCGGAGGCAAAGGCGAACGGATCGCTTCGTTACCGGGTGAAGGACATTGGACCCGCACCCTGGCAATCTCTCCGGACGCTCGCTGGCTCTACGTTACCGTCGGCTCTCGCGGCAATGCCGACGAGGAGCCTGCTCCGCGGGCTGCCATCGTGCGAATTCCCTTGCCCAAAGGGAAAGCCGAATCGTTCGCAACCGGTCTCCGCAACCCGGTAGGCTTGGCCTTCGAGCCCAAGACCAGCATCCTCTACACCGTCGTCAACGAGCGAGACCAGCTCGGCGACGACCTCGTGCCCGACTACTTCACGCATGTCCGGCAAGGCGCATTTTACGGTTGGCCCTACGCCTACCTTTCCCCTCACTTCTTCGACCCGAGGCTTCTCGTCCACCACCATGTGCAAAAGCCCAACCTCGTCGACACCACTCGCACCCCGGATGTGCTCTTTCAATCGCACTCGGCACCGCTCGGGTTGGCCTTTCCCTCGGGCAAGCCTCTCTTCCCGGAGCGCTATCTTCACGGCGCATTCGTCGCTTTTCATGGCTCTTGGAATCGGAGCGAACCGACCGGCTACAAGGTCGTCTTTGTCCCCTTTGGCGACGACCAGCGCCCACAAGGTTTCTATGAAGACTTCCTGACCGGCTTCCTCAGCGAGAGAGAGCATCCCACGACATGGGGTCGCCCCGTCGGCCTTCTCTTCCTGCCGGATGGCAGCCTGCTTTTCTCCGATGACGCCAACGGAATGATCTACCGCGTGACCTACGAAGAAGATTCTAACGGTTGATGGAGGCCGGAGAAGGCGCGCGGCAGGCAGGCTAAAAATTGAAGCGCAACCCCGCGATCGCAATGTTGTAATACTCGGGATACTTGATCAGCATCGTGTTGCCGCTGGTCATCAAGTAGGAAAATTGCGTCTCCTTAATATAGAGAATCTTGTACTCGGCGAAGAGGCTCCAGTGCTCGCTGAGATTGTACTGAAGCCCAACCAGCCCCTGGCCCGCAAAGGCTCCCTGGGCATAGCTGCCGGTGGTGAGCAGATCCGCACCACCGGGTCCAACGAAGCTCGTTCCGGACGAGGCCAGATAGGCACCGCCGATGCCGCCGCCGATGTAGGGGACAAGCCCGATGGGCGTCACAAACTTCGCCACCCCGTCGAAGAGAAAGAGCCCCATGTTGAGATTCGATCCAAACTGGTTGGTAGAAATGCCGGGCTTTCCGGCCACCCCTCCCGTCAAGCTCCCGCTCTCTGTCGCTTGTCCCAGGTAGAATGCTTCGAACTGGGCCGCCGGCTGCAACCAGTAGCTCTTGGCAGAGTCTAGCGCGATGCTCCGAAAGTTATAGCCAACCTGGATGCCCCCGACCGCCGCCGTCCCGACGGCCGCGCGTCCCCCGGCGGAGAAGAGCGGGGGCGAATCGAGTGCGCCGACGCCATTACTCATGCCAAAGGCGGCCCCTCCAAAGATTCCGAAGTAGAGCCCGGTCTTGGGCCCGAGCGCTTCCTTCGCCGACGGAGCCGGAGTTTCCTTCATTCCCTGTTCGCTGGCGAGCTCGTTGCTCCCCGTCGGGGCCGAAGCCTCCGGTGCAGAAGAGGTTGCCGTGGTCGGCGCAGCGCTGGCTGACGCCGCCGAGGCGGCAGGCTCCGACGTGGCGGCGGGAGCGGCCTGCTCGGAAGGAGCCGGGGCGCTTTCCGCGGAATCGGCGGTCGGGGCGGCCGACGCCGCTTGCTCCGTGCCGGGTGCGGCGTTCTCCGCCGCTTGAACGAGGATCGGCGTACTTAGCCAGAGGAGGCAAGTCGCCAGCAGCCGACGCCGCTTTCGCCAAACGTTCTTTTGTCTTACTCCCTTCGCAAGTTCCCGCTCTCCGGGCACTGAAATCATGCTTCCTCCTCTTTTGGCCTTCTGCCGACTCCCTCGCGTCACGTTTGGCGGCACTCTAGCCGGGAGATCTTCCCGCTGACAAGCAGGGAGTCTGTGAAATTCTTGTGACATTTCCGTGACATTTCTGTGACATTTTCTCGGAGTTGGATCTGCATGCCCGAAAGCAGGTTGAGTCTATTTACCCTTTTCCTGCGAAGGTCCGTAATGAC
>JAQUAR010000264.1 GCA_028687155.1 Methylacidiphilaceae bacterium
AGCTATCCATCTGCTAGCTTGATTAAGCTATGAGCGTCCATTTACCGGAAGCGGCCGAGAAACTCAGTCCGATCGGAGGCCGTCTATCCGTTGCCCTGGCGGTCGGAGGAATCTTCTTCTGGATTGCCGTGGGCTTCCTCGACCTGATCCTACGGGCGGCAGACAATCCTACCGAGCTCACTTCCGAATTCCTCGGACTCTGCGCGGTGACGGGCTTCATGCTCAATGCCTCCGGTGCCTTGGTGGGCGTTCTGGCGTTGACCCAGGGGAAGGCATCCAAGGCGGTCTCTTCCGTAGGAGTCGCCGTCAACGCGCTGCTTGCCCTCGTGGTCCTTGCCTTCATCCCGCTCTTTTAGCTGGCCTGTCTCACAAGCGTCCTCTGCAGCCGGGTTACAGTCCGTGGCGAGCCCGATCGCTCAACAGGCCGATCCGGCGGATGATCGCCTCGTTGACCTGTCCGAGCAGTGGGCTCCCGCGGGACAACGCAAAGGCATAATCGATCCGTTCCAGCGTTCGTGGCGTGATCTCGATCTCTCCGGCATAGGCAGTTCGCACCAGATACCGTAACGTCGGTTCACGCAGGACAACCGCGTCGATTTTTCCGGCAATCAGCGCGGCCAGGCAATCCTTGGCGGTCGGGAACGTCAGGGCGCGGATTTTTTCCCCGGCCAGAAACTTCTCCCCAGTCCCTCCCTTGACGCACCCTAGGCGCAGCTGCTCCAACCCGCGTTGCTGGAGGGACTGGTTGCTCACCTTTTCCACCGCGACGCCCGCCGTCACCCACGCGGTAAAGAAGGAGATCAAGACAACGCCCACAAACATCCAGACCAAGGCAATGGCTCTCCCCTTCGGCGTCCGGGGCACTTTGTCCCCATAGCCGATCGTCGTCATCGTCACGGCTGCCCACCAGAAAGCGCTCCCGATCCCGTGGAGCGTCTTCCCGCCGAAATGGTCCGGATTCTCCTTGCGCTCCACCAGCCAAATCATGATGCCGGCAAGAAGGGTAAGGAAGAGGAGCCCGCCCATCACGTAGGCGAACTCCCGGCTGAGGAGGAAGTGAAGCACCGCCCATGCGGTGCTCGTTCTCTCGGAGCGAAAAGCCAAAGCCAGGGAAGACGAATAATACGGGTAACTGTAAGAGACCTCCCGACCCAGTTCGGGCGTGACGGCGAGTCCCAACGCCACTACATCGACTCGACCTTCTTTCAGCGCCCGGACCACAGCGGCGGGGTCGACCGGCAAATCGACGAATCGATAGGCGAGCCCGAGATCTCCGGCGATCTCCCGCCACAAGTCGATCGCCATGCCTCGCCATTCGCCCGAAGGATCCCGCCAGGCAAACGGAGGCTCCTCGCTCGCGGCAACGCGAAGAACCGGAGCAGGACCAGGAGAGGAAGCACGGATGTTGTCGGCTGCGGTCGCAAAAAGAGAACCTCCGAAAAGAAACAGAAAGCCACTCGCAGCGATTCCTGACCAGGACCGCATGCGCCGAGGTCGGGCCCCGCTCCGATCACCCACCATGGCTCCCGCGACGACTTTCTCCTAACCGCGGGACCTCCCCTGCATCCGCAAGCGGCGTTCCGTTAATTCCCTATGTCGATCGAAACGGCCTCTGCCAAATCTACACGGCCTCTATTTGGCCCCGCCCATAAGTCCCCGCTCGCTTACCGCCTTTGCCGATGGCGGATTCGACCGCCCGCCTCCAGCTCCCGAAAAAGCGGCGCTTGCATGCCGCCGCGAAGAGGGACGGCTCCCGGTTGCGCACTTCCGTGCTGGTGAGAGGCACTCCCTGCTCCACAAGGGCGCGAATCTGATCGAGAATTTCGGCCTCGGTCCAGCGTTTCCGCTTCCGAATCTTCCCGTAATCAAGCCCTGCTCGCTCTACGGCGGCACCCCAACTCCCGAACCGCCGCCTGGCGGTTGCGATCAACGAGTTGGCCCGTTCATCCATGTACTTGGAGCTCAAGTCCTCCCCTTCGGCATGGAGGCGACGGATCTCCCGCAGGATGTCCGCCTCTTTCCAGGAGCGATATCGATAGATGTCCGCGGGAGCGAGCCCCGCAGCGAGGAGGGCGTTCCTCCAACTCCCGAAGTAGACGGGCCGGATCGCGGCGTAGACCATCGGCGCATACGGACTAAGCATCAACGCCCGGAAAGAGAGATCCGCTCCTTGCGCATGGAGCAGACCAATTCGCTCCACAATGCTCTTCTTCGACCACCGTTGGTAGCGGCGGACCTCATCATACGAAAGTCCTGCCGCTTCCACGGCTTTGCCCCAACTGCCAAAGTAGCGGATTCCGGCAGCGAGAAGTTCCTGGAAATGCTGGCGCATGTAGTGCGAGTAGAGGGGACGCCCCTGCCGATGCCACGCACGGATCTCCCGAAGGAGAATCTCTTCGCTCCATTCCCGATTTTTTCCCTCAAGCGGAGCTTCGATCGTTTTCATAGTTTCCTTAAACAAACAGAATAGACCTGGCTTGATTCCCTGTCAATTATCTTTCCTTATGACAGCATTTATTATGCCACCTGCAAGGTTGTTGCGCAGGCCGCCTTCAACTCTGCGCCAACCCGCGCGGGAGGAATGTCGGCCAGACAGGCGACGGGCCTTTCTTGCGGACAGCTGGTCCGCCAGCAAGGCGCGCACGGAGCCGCAGCGGAAAGGACGCGCACATTTTCTCCTACGGCAGCGGATTCCCGCCAGTCCGTCGGACCAAAAAGGATGAGAGTCGGCACTCCGAGGGCGGCCGCCAAATGGGCGGGACCGGAATCTGGACCGACGGTCGCCGCCGCATTGCCGAGAAGCGCCATCATCTTCCGCATCGGAAGCGCTCCGCGGAGGTCCACCACGTTTTTCTCCTCGAGGGGAAACCACGGACCTATTCCCATCGCTACAAAGGAGAGATGCGGAAGCGATCGCACAAGTTCCCCATAATATCGCCAGGGCCAGAGCTTCGTCTTCCATCGCGCATAAGGGTGGAGAACCACGTAACCGCCCTTCCGCAATCCTGGGATGTCCAGAGGTCCCGCCCTCAGGCCATAATCGAGCGGCCTGGCTGGCACCCGCAGATACCGAAGAAACGCCAGATATCTCTCCTGAGCCGGAGGAGGAGGAGGCATGACTCGCTCGCGATAAAGGACAATCGAGCCTTCTCGCCCGTTCCACGGCCCGATCCGGCGGCGCGCCCCGCTCCAAAGGCAGAGGAGCCCGCTTCGCAGAAGACCCTGCATGTCCAGCAACAGATCGTACCGCTCTCCTCGAATGGCGGAAAGG
>JAQUAR010000015.1 GCA_028687155.1 Methylacidiphilaceae bacterium
ACCTATCCGGCCGAAGAGATCGCCCGACGAGTCGCCGCTTCCCAGCAGATCCTCCCGCCATCGCCGCACCCGCGGCCATCCATCCCATGACGCACTGCCGCATCCCCCTTCATCTCTTCAACACCTTTTCACGAACCCTCGAAGAGTTTCGGCCGATCGCCCCTCCCAAGGTTCGTCTTTACGCCTGCGGCCCGACGGTCTACGGACGCGCCCACATCGGAAACTTTCGCACCTTTCTCTTCGTCGACCTGCTCCGCCGGGTGCTCGCCCTCTTCGGGTTCGAGCCCGAGCAGGTCATGAACTATACCGACGTGGACGACAAGACCATCGCCGCGGCGCAGGCGGCATCCCTGCCTCTGCGCGAGCTTACGAGCCGATATATCGACCTCTTCGAGCAGGACCTGCAGACCCTCCATATTCTGCTGCCGGATCGGCGGCCGAAGGCGACCGACCATATCGGGCTCATGATTGCCCTGATCGAGAAGCTGCTCCAAAACGGGCACGCCTACCGGGGAGAGGACGGCTCGGTCTACTTCCGGATCGACTCCTTCCCGGATTACGGGAGGCTCGCCCATCTCGATCGCCAGGGACTTCAGCCGGGAGCGCGCATCGCCCAGGATGAATACGTCAAGGAGAGCGTCGGCGACTTCGCTCTCTGGAAGGCCTGGAAACCGGAGGATGGCGAGGTCGGATGGGACTCCCCCTGGGGAAAGGGACGGCCCGGCTGGCATATTGAGTGCTCCGCAATGAGCATGCACTATCTCGGGGAAGAGTTCGACATCCACTGCGGGGGCAGCGATCTGGTCTTTCCTCATCATGAAAACGAGATCGCCCAGAGTCGCTGCGCCACGGGGAAAGAGTTTGTTCACCTCTGGCTCCACTGCAGCCACATGCTCGTAGACGGAGAGAAAATGTCGAAATCCCTTGGCAACGTCTATTCGGTGGCCGATGTCCTGGCCAAGGGATACAGCGGCCGCCATCTTCGGTTCCTGCTGCTCACGGCCGCTCACTATCGCCAGACATTGAACTTCACATGGGAAGCGCTCGCGGCGGCCAAGGCCGCCGTCGGCCGAATCGATGACTGGCTGGCCCGCTGGCGACAGCTCCCCGCCGAAAGATTTGCCGCCGCGACACCCGAAGGAGAACCGCTCTTGGCCTCTTTCTGCGGCTCTCTGGCCGACGATCTCAACCTCTCCGACGCGCTCGGCCACTTCTTTGAATTCCTCCGCGCAACCAATCGCGCGCTGGATCTGGGCGCCCCCCTGCCGAACCTGCCGGCGCTCTGGCAAGCCGTCGACTCGGTTCTCGGCCTGGGGGAGCCGCTCGAAACCCCCTCCTCCCTCGTGCAGGAACTGGCCGACCGACGATCAGCCGCCAGAAGCCGGCGGGACTGGAAAGAGAGCGACTCCCTGCGCGAGGCGATCGAGAAAGAGGGCTGGACCGTTCGGGACACTCCGGAGGGGCAAGAGCTTCGGAGGAGATGATGCGAGCGGAGCCCCTTCGGTTCATCACCTTCGAGGGATCAGAAGGTGCCGGAAAATCGACCCAGATCCGGAGGCTCGAAGCCCGGCTGCTTTCCTTGGGAGAGACAGTTCTGACCATCCGGGAGCCGGGAGGCACCCCTCTGGGAGAACGGCTGCGCCGGCTCCTCAAAGAGTCGTCCCCGGAACTTACCCTCTCCCCGGAATCCGAGCTTTTCCTCTTTTTGGCAAGCCGGGCGCAGGTCGTCCGCCAGACGATCCGGCCCGCCCTCGGCAGAGCTTCGTGGGTTCTTTCGGATCGCTTCAGCGACTCCACCCTCGCCTACCAGGGCGGTGGCCGCGGCTTTTCTCCCATTCTTCTTCGCTCCCTCAACGAGTTGGCCTGCGCGGGCCTCTCTCCCGGGATTACTTTTGTCCTCGACCTTTCCTTGTCGGAGGCGGCGGCGCGCATCGCCCAGCGCAAGCAGGAGAGCGCGCAGGGAGATCGGATCGAGGAGGAGCCACCGGAGTTCTTCGAGCGGGTCCGCAGCGCCTATCGCGATTTGGCTCGCCTCGAGCCCGATCGGATCCGGCTGATCGACGCCGGCCGTCCGGAGGACGAGGTCGCTGACGGCATTTGGGAGATCGTGAGCCATGTCTTTGGACTCTGAGACGATTCTCCTGCGCCTGCAGCATGCCTTGAGGTCCGATCGTCTCGCTCATGCCTATCTTCTGTTGGGAACAAGCTCTTCCCAACTCGAAGCGCTGGCGATGCGGATCGCTGCACTCCTGCTCGGGCCCCGTCCCGAGATCCAACCGGACTTCCACCTAGCCAGGGCCGAGTCGCGGCTGCGCCGGATTCCCATCGAGCGAATGCGGGCGCTCATGGAAATGCTCGCCCTCAAGCCCTATCGCAGCCGCTTTCGGGTCGCTCTGGTCTGCGATGCCGAACGGATGTGTCTCGGAGGGGGAGAAGCAGCAAACTCATTCTTGAAAACGCTGGAAGAGCCACCGCCAGATGTGGTGATCTTGCTCACCAGTACCCAGCCTCAGATGCTTCTGCCCACGATCTCCTCCCGCTGCATCCCGCTCACCGTTCAAGCGGACCCAGTGGCGCAGGAGCAGGCAGATCCGCAGGAAGCCCAGTTTCTCACCGACTGGTTCGCCGCCAACCAGGATCCCCTGCTGCGGGCCTTCCAGCGAGCAGCCATTCTGGAAACCGCGTTGCTGGAGATCCGCAAAGAGATCGAAACCGAACTGGGCGATGCCGACCAGAGCGAGCCCGAAGAGATCCGAACCGCCCTCGTCGAGTCGGCGGTCGATCTCCGGCGCGAACGTCTTTTGTCCAAGCTCGAGGAAGCGTATGCGAAAGAGCAGCGCCTCCGCGAAGCCGGCCCGCGGCCGGGAGGAGTCCCCGGGCGGGAAATCCGCCTCCTCGAGGAGCTGTTACGGGACCTTCGGGGAGGTCTCGATCCCTCGCTTGCCTATGCCCGGGCTTGCCTAGAGATCGAAGAGTCGACGAAGATGCATGGGTCCGACGCGAAGGAATCTTCATGGAAACCAAAGAAATTGCCGAGCTGATCGAGTTGATGGCCAAAGGGAACCTCTCGGAGATCGAGGTAGAGCGGGAGGGCTTTCGCTTGCGGCTCCGGAAAGAAGCTCCACCGGTTGCCTCCCATCCGCACATGATCTATGCCTCCCCGACCTCGATCGTCGCGCCGGAAAAACCTAAGGAGTTGTCCGCTCCTTCGGTCGAGGCCTCCCGGGAAATCCGTTCCCCTATGGTCGGGGTCTTTTACCGGTCCCCCTCGCCCGATTCGGCCCCCTACGTCGACGTCGGTCAAGAGGTGCACGAAAACACGGTCGTCTGCATCATCGAAGCCATGAAGGTGATGAACGAGATCAAGGCCGAGATGCGCGGGGTCATCACCGAAGTCTTTGCCGAAAACGGCAAAGCCGTCGATTTCGACCGGCCCCTCTTTCGGGTCCGCCCCCTTCCCTGATCTCTGTTCCAGCAGAGAACGATCCTTTCGATTCCGAATCCACCACTTGCGTCTATTTTTCTCGTCAACGACTCTCTTTCCATGCTCGAGGACGACGCATCCCGCGAACGGGAGAGGATGATGGAACCGGTTGATTCCCGTTCCACGGGCAAGACAGATCTTTGCGGTTCGCTGACCTCCTTCCTCGGCACGAGAAAGATGCTCCTGGCGGGAGTTGCCGTGATCGGGCTACTCGCTTCCCTTCTCGTCGGGCTCAAAGGGTATATCGATTCCCTCGCCCGGGTCGCGGTCACCGTCCCGCCCCACAGCTACTTGAGCATCACCCCCGCGCTGGCTGGCATCCCCTACGAGGAGTGGACGACGACCAGCGAGGACGGCGTCAAGCTCACAGCCTGGTTCATTCCCGCCGAAGAAGCCCCCCGCAAGCCCCCTCTCATCGTGGTCCACGGCCTCGGCGCGAGCAAGGAGTTCCAGATCAACTATATCGTATTAGGCCACCGACTCGGCTTCCCCGTTCTGGCGATCGACCTCCGAGGCCACGGGAAGAGCGAGAAGACCATGACCACTCTCGGCTGGAAAGAGCCCCTCGATCTCAAGGCTTGGACGGACAAGCTGGGGAGCAAGGGCTACTCCTCCCCCTTGGTGTGGGGCACTTCTCTGGGGGCAGTAACCGCCCTGCGCTTCGTTTCCCAAGACCCACGCTGTAGCGGGGTCGTGGCGGACGCTCCCTTCGACAACCTGCGTAACTCTCTGGCCGTCCATGCCCGGCTCTTCTTCGGCCTCCCCGCCTTTCCCTTCGTCAATCTCGTCTCCTGGGAGCTTGAGAGCCGCTACTCGCTCGATCCGAACAAGGTCGACTGCGTGGAAGCAGTAGAAAAGATCCACGTGCCCATCCTCATCCTCGCGGCAGAGGAAGACCGGAGGATGCCTGTGAGCGTCGTCCGAAAGATCTACGACGCCGCCTCCGAGCCGAAAAGGTGGTGGGTCATTCCCCACGCCTCCCACGAAGAGCGAACGTTCGCACCCGATTTCTGTCGGGTGGTGGGGGATTTCCTCGAATTTGCGGCGAACTATCCCGGACGGAAGCATTGACACAAGGCTCGCGCCGACAAGAGCGAGCAGCCGCTCTGACTGCCGCCAAATACGGCTACATTCCATCCGAAAGCGTTAGTTGCCTCTCTTTGAGTGGATCCGCCCTTTGGACAAGATCACTTTCCCATTTACGGAAACGCGTCCGGGGCTTTTTCTTTGCCGCCACCCTCTTGGCGACCGAGAGAAACATTCCCGAAAATGTTCATTTACAGGAAAGTCTGTGGCATTCGGCGCGGCCGCTGCCAATCCTCGCGGAGGAAATGGGCGCACAAGGCGGTGGCGAGCGGTTTTTCCGCTTGCGCGTCTTCTGGCGCGGCATGATCGTGACCACATGACGGCGAAGGATCTCTACGAACGGGACTTATACGCCTGGACGCAGGAGACGGCGCGGCTCCTGCGGACGCGCCGCTTTAGCGAACTGGACCTAGAAAATCTCATCGAGGAGGTCGAGGACTTGGGAAGAACCGAGCGGCACATACTAAAAGGTCAGCTTGCGGCGGTGATGGAGCATCTTCTCTACATCGCCTATCTCGCAAGTGATCCGAAAAGGGATGGGCATGGATGGCGGTATGCCGTCGACCGGGCTCGGGGGGAAGCCCTCGATGTTCTGAATCAGAACCCGAGCCTGAAGCACAAGCTGCACGAGGTGATCGAGGCTGCGTATCGCAGCGCAAGGAAGAGCCTTATGGAAAAGGCGGAAATCATGCAGACGGAAGGGAAGATTAGCCGCGCGATCAGCAAGGAGGAGATTCCGCCTCGGTCTCCATGGACCGCCCGAGAATTGTTCGAGGAGGAACGCTATTTCACGCGCGCAGAAATCGAGCGGCTGGCAGAACGGATGGACCAACCTCCGAGCTATCGGATGTGACGTGTCTAACGGGAGCCCAGGCAGTAAGGCTGGCGGCCGCTTGCCGCGGTGCCCTGCCGGTCGCCGTCGATGAGCCAAACGTCATGTCCGGCAGACGCTCGGCCAATCGCCGGATTTGCCGCGAGCGTTGCCGACCGCAAGAATCCTGTGCCACCTGTCCCCCCCTAATCTGAAAACACTCTGGCAAGTGATGATTCAACAGATTGTTTCCGCTTGCGGCTCTTCTGGCGCAGCATAATTGTGGATACATGACGATGCAGAAGCTCTACGACCGCGACTTGTACGCTTGGACGCAGGAGACAGCCCAGCTCTTACGCAAGCGCCGCTTCGACGAGCTGGACCTAGAAAATCTCATTGAGGAGGTGGAGGACTTGGGAAGCAGCGAGCGGAGCAAGTTGGAAGGCCAGCTTGAGGCATTGATGGAGCATCTCCTCTACATCGCGTATCTCACCAGAGACCGGGAAAGGGATGGGTACGGATGGAGGCACACCGTCGAAGAAGCCAGGGACAAGGCTCTTCGCTTGCTGAAGAAAAACCCGAGTTTTATGCACAGCTTGGACGAGGGAATCGCTGACGCTTATCGTACCGCGACGAGAAGACTTCTGCGGAATGCCGAGGTGATGCACACGGAGGGCAAGATTAGCCGTGCGATCAGCAAGGAGGAGATTCCGCCTCGGTCTCCATGGACCGCCCGAGAATTGTTCGAGGAGGAACGTTATTTCACGCGCGCGGAAATCGAGCAGCGAACGCAGCGGATGGAGCCTCCGAGTGATCGGAAGCGACGTGTCCAATGAAGCCCAGGCCGCGAGGCTGGCGGTCGCTTCGCTCTTCGCTCCCGAGATGAAAAAGAGTGCGGCACGTCTCGGTTCCTCCCTGCTACCGCGGCAGGAAGATCACCTCGACCCGCTCGCCGACCTCGACGCACTCCGATTCCTCGGGCAAGAGTGCGAGGAGCTCGGCGGAGGCAGCCGGAAGCAGCCCTGCTCCATCCGTGCGACTCACCGGGTGAAATGCGGGTTCTCCCCTCGGTCCGACGACCAGCCGGCACGCCTGATACTCGGTTCGGCCCGCGCGCTTATGAATCCGGGAAAGGGCCGGCAGCCGCATCCGCTCTCGCGACGGCGACTCCCCCATGCGACGTCGTAGGAGGGGCCCAATCAGGTCGTAGAAGAGCACGAAGACCGCAGCGGGGGTCCCCGGAAGCCCGAAGAGCGGTCTCCCCCGCCAACGGGCAAAGAGAAAAGGACGGCCCGGCTTGACCGCGATCTGCCGAAAGACGATGGCATTCCGCTGCGCCAGCAGCTTGCCGACGTAATCGCCTTCGCCCACGGAGACCCCACCGGTAGTCACCAGCAGATCGACCTTCTCCGCGAGCCGATCGAGCTTCTCCTCGAGCAACTCTGGATCGTCATCGACGATTCCGGCGTCGACCAGATCGACCCCGAGCTCCGCAAGAGCGGCCGAAAGAAAGACCCGATTACTGTCGTAGACCTCCCCGGGGCCGATGGGCTCCCCGAGCGGTCGCAACTCCTTCCCCGTGCAGAGCAGCCCGACCCGAAGCCTGGGGCGCACCGGGAGCTTTTCCCGACCGATGGCAGAGAGCAGCGCCAGCGTCCGGGCGCCGATCCTCGTTCCCGCGGACAGAACTCCCTGGCCCTGAGCGAGACTCTCCGCTTTGAGCCGAACGTTCTCGCCGGCGCAGCGCCCTCCGGGCAAAAAGACCTTCTCTCCCTGGAGGACCACCTCCTCTTGCGGAATCACGAGGTCGGTCCCCTCCGGCAGAAGGGCGCCCGTGAAGATCCGCACGCAGCTCCCTTCCGATGGAGAACCAAAAAAGGGAGATCCTGCGGCGGAAGTGCCGGCGAGGGAGACCCCCCGGCCCTGCGCCCCCAGATGAGCCGCGCTTACCGCATAGCCGTCCATCGCCGCCGTCGGCGCGGCGGGAAGATCGACGGGAGAAGCCAGGTCTGTCGCCAGGATGCGTCCCACGCTTTGCGATAGACCGACCTCCTCCGCAGCCTCCAGATTCTCCGGAGCCATCGCCTCCCAAAGAATCCTCCGCGCTTCCTGGAGCGGGAGCGGGCCGCTCGCGCGAGGGAACGACCCGTTACCGCCTCCTTGGGAACGAGCGGCCAGACCAGTCGCCTGAAGAATCAGAAGAGCGACTCCTTCGGCGTCGTTCCGATCGAAGGAGAGCGGGCCATCCGGAAGGGAGAGAGCTCCCTCGGAGGCTACGGCCAGAAGATCGGGATCTCTCTCACAAAAACGTTGACCTAAAGATGGCACAAAAAGCTCGATCTTCGGTATCCCCTCCGCCCGGAACCCTTCGACCAGGAGCAAGTCGATCGGGCTGCGGCCCAAGGAGGCGACAGCTTCCCAAAGGTCGGGCTCCGCGGGAGGCGCCACCTCCTCGATCCAAGCGCGCCGCGTCGGCGAGAGGAGAAGGACTGGATTCGCCCCCGCCTCCCGCAGGCGCATGCTGTCCTTCCCGGCATAATCGATCTCGAACCCCTTATGGGCATGCTTGATCGCGGCGACACGGATCCCCTGGGCGGCAAGGATGCGCACGACCGAACAGAGAAGGGTCGTCTTGCCTGCACCACTCCTCCCCACGAACGCGACGACGGGAACCGCACTCCGACCGCTCACGGCTCTCCTTGCCCCTTCGCGGCTCTTCGGCGAATCCGGTCCCAATCGTCCGCGTCGTTCACGCTCCAAAAATCGGCGGGCCGATCCGAAAAATCAACGCCCGTCGCACCGATCTCCCGCAGAAACTCCTCTACTCTCCTCCCTCCCCGATCCAGGAACTCTCGCAGGAGATCCTCGCACCCGCGCTCGAAGAGCGCGCAGAGGAACTGTCCCCTCACCCCGTCATGGGCATAGGCACTCTTCCGTTGGCCGGCGACCATCTCGTGGTAGAGGCGCTCGGCGAGATCTACGGGCAAGAACGGCGCATCCCCGGGAACCGTCAAAAGAAAGGAGAGGGACGGCGGCAGAGCAGCCATGGCCGCTTCCACGCCGGCCAGCGGCCCAAGAAAACCCGTGCGAAGATCGGGAAGAACCGGAAAGCCGCGAGCCGCGTACTCCTCCCGTTCTCGGTTGGCGCTGATGGCAAGCCAGCCCACCTGAGTCTTCAGCCGCTCGGCGGCATGCTGAAAAAGCGGCTTCCCTTCCAAGGGAAGCAGGCCCTTCTCGACACCCCCCAAGCGCAGAGCGCGACCGCCGCAGAGGACGATGCCGCCGACCCTCGCCGCGGAGTTCTGCTCTTTTCCGGGAAGCAAGCTTGGCTCCCTCACTCGCGACGCATGCGCCGCGCTGGGAGGAAAGATCGCGTCACGACTTACGATCCTGCGGAGGGAGGGAGAAGACGAGACAATGCGGCCCGCACCGGCTCCGAGAGCCCCTTCCCGTCCCGTTGGGCATACTCGATCAGCTTTTCGCGCATCGAGGGTGTCCAAAACTTCTTCAGATGCTCGGCGATTCCCGCCGTCGCCTCTTCCTGCGAGGGTTCACTGCCGAAGAAGTCGCCAATCTGATTGGCCATCCGCACCAGGTCTTCGATCATCGGGGCCCTTTTGCTATTCTCCGGCGGCCGGCACAATCTCCCGCCGTTTTGCCGCCTTCCCGTTCTCCCGCTCCTCACCCCGCACCGGCTCGAAAACCCGGCTTACCTGCACCGCTGTCACCTTGTATTCGGGGCAATTGGTCGCCCAGTCGGAATTCTCGGTCGTCAGCACATTCGTCCGGTTCTCCGGAAAATGGAACGTGGCGTAGACCGTTCCCGGCGCGACCCGCTCGGTCACCACGCAGTGCATGAGGGCACTCCCCTTGCGGCTCCGCAGTTCGGTCTTGTCTCCGTCGCGAATGCCACGCTCCTCCGCGTCGCTCGGATGGATCTCCAACAGATCCTCCTTGCTCCAAGTCGAGTTTGCCGTCCGGCGGGTCTGCGTCCCCACATTGTAGTGGAAGAGGATTCGACCCGTGGTGAGCAGCAAGGGAAATCGCTCGGAAACCCTTTCCTGGGTCGCCACGTAGCCGGTCAGGGCAAAAAATCCTTTGCCGCGGACAAATTCCTTCTGGTGCAGGACCAGGGTCCCTTCCGGGGCGTTCTCGTTACACGGCCACTGGATCGAGCCCAGACGCGCGAGCTTCTCGAAGCTGACTCCATGGAAGGTGGGAGTCAATCGAGCCACCTCGTCCATGATTTCCGAAGCATGGTTGTAATGCATCGGATAACCCATTGCCTGGGCGATCTCTTGCATCACCTCCCACTCCTGCTTGCCGCAGATAGGCGGCATTACCTGGCGCACCAGCTGGATGCGCCTCTCCGCGTTCGTGAACGTCCCATCCTTTTCGAGGAAGGAGCAGCCTGGGAGGAAGACATGGGCATACCGCGCGCTCTCGTTGAGGAAAATGTCATGAAGAACGACCAGCTCCATATTCCGCAGTCCCTCGATGACGTGGGACGCATCAGGATCAGATTGCACCAGATCCTCCCCGTGCATGTAGAGCCCCTTGAATTCCCCGATCGACGCCGCCGAAAGCATGTTGGTAATCCGAAACCCGGGCTCCGGATCGATCTCGACCCCCCAGGCCCGCTCGAAGCTTCTGCGCGCCGTCTCGTTGGAGACATGTCGATAGCCGGTCAGCTCATGGGGGAAGGAGCCCATGTCGCAAGAACCCTGGACATTGTTTTGGCCCCGCAGCGGATTGACCCCCGCTCCCTCCACGCCGACGTTGCCGGTCAGCATGCCCAGATTCGCCAGACACATCACGGCCGTCGATCCCTGCGAATGCTCCGTCACCCCGAGCCCGTAGTAGATCGCGGCAGGCTTGGTCGTTGCATAGAGACGCGCCGCCGCTCGAATGGATTCGGCGGGGACCCCGGTGACCGGAGCCATCGCCTCCGGAGAATTTTCCGGCCTCAGGACGAACGCACGCCACTTCTCATAGGCCGACAAGTCGCACCGGGCCTCGACGTACTCCCGGTTCTCGAGCTTCTCCTCCAGGATCACATGGGCGAGAGCATTGAGAAGGGCGACGTTGGTTCCCGGCCGCAACGGAAGATAGAGGTCCGCCTGGATATGTGGGTTGCGGACCAAGTCGATCCGGCGCGGATCGGCGACGATCAGCTTTGCACCCGCCCGCAGCCGCTGCTTCATGCGGGAGCCAAAGACCGGGTGCCCGTCGGTCGGGTTCGCTCCCACGACGAAGATCAGGTTCGCCTGGTCGACCGAGTCGAACGGGTTGGTCCCAGCCGATTCTCCAAAAGCCTTCTTGAGCCCGTAGCCGGTGGGCGAATGGCAGACCCGGGCGCAGGTATCGATGTTGTTGTTGCGGAAGACGGCGCGCACGAGCTTCTGGACGATGTAATCCTCCTCGTTGGTGCAGCGGGAGGAACTCACCGCTCCGATCGAATAGCGGCCATGTTTCTCGCGAATCCGGAGAAATTCGGAGGCCACGTATTGGATCGCCTCCTGCCAGCTCACTTCCGTCCACGGCTCCTCGATGTTCTTGCGAAGCATCGGCTTGGTAACCCGATCGCGCGAAGTGGCGTACGACCAGGCAAAGCGTCCTTTGACACAGGAATGACCGTGGTTCGACAAGCTCTCCTGATTGGGCGTCATCCGAACGACGGTCGCCCCCTTGGTTTCCGCATGGAAGGAGCAGCCAACCCCGCAATAGGCGCAGGTCGTATCCGTCGATTCGCTAGGCAGGCCGAGATCGATCACCGCCTTCTCCATCAGGGCGGAAGTCGGGCAGGCCAGGACACAGGCGCCACAGGAGACGCACTCCGAGCTCAGAAACTCCTTCGTGGGTCCCGGCTGGATCAGCGAATCGAATCCGCGGCCCTCGACCGTAAGTGCAAACGTTCCTTGGATTTCGTCGCAGGCCCGCACGCATCGAGAGCAGACGATGCACTTGGCGGGATCGAAGGTGAAGTAGGGATTGCTCACCTCCTTCGCGGCTTGAAGGTGGTTCTTCCCCGCATAGCCATAGCGGACTTCTCGTAATCCCACGTCGCCGGCCATGTCCTGGAGCTCGCAATCCCCGTCGGCCGGGCAGGTCAGACAGTCGAGCGGATGGTCGGAGATATAGAGTTCCATCACTCCCCGGCGGAGCGAGGCTAACCGCTCGGAGAAGGTCTTCACCTTCATTCCCGCCTCGACCAGCGTCGTGCAGGAAGCGGGAAAGCCTCTCTTTCCCTCGATTTCGACGAGGCAGAGCCGACAGGAGCCGAACGGCTCGAGCGTGTCGGTCGCGCAGAGCTTGGGCACGCCCACTCCGGCGAGAGCCGCCGCACGCAAAACTGACGTCCCCTCGGGCACGCGGACCTCTTTCCCGTCGATCAAGACCGTGACTTCCCGAGCCGATTTGTCTATGCCATGACCGTTACGGCCGCTGCGTCCACCACATTCACCCCCCCGGCTTGGCGTTCCTAAATCCGCATGCTGCTTGCTCCACATATCGCATCCCTCCGACGTCGCCCTCTGTTGTTCCTCTTTCCCCTCTGCTCCTTTTACATCTTTTGGAGCAACGGTTCCACTTCCTCCTTCGCATATCCAAAATCTTCGGGGAAATGTCGCAACCCGCTCAATACGGGAAAGGGAGTCATGCCTCCCAAGCCGCAGAGCGAGGCGTTGATCATCACATCGCAAAGATCGACCAGAAGTTGGATCGATCCGGGAGCCTTTTTCCCGGAAAGGATCTTGTCCATCAACTCCATGCCACGCGTCGAGCCGATCCGGCAAGGCGTGCACTTCCCGCAGGACTCCTCGGCACAGAACTCCATCGCGTACCGGGCCATCTCACCCAGGTTCACGCTGTCGTCGAAGGCGACGATTCCTCCGTGGCCGACAATTCCCCGGACCTTGGCGAGTTCTTCGTAATCCAGGGTTACGTGAAAAAGCGATGACGGGAGATAGGGTCCCAAGGGTCCACCAATCTGAATCGCCTTGAGCGGGCGGCCGCTCGCCGTGCCGCCGCCATATTCGAACAGCAGCTCCTCGAGCGTGATCCCAAAGGGCACTTCCACGAGGCCGGGCCTGCGCAGGTTGCCCGAGAGCTGCACCGGCAAGGTTCCCTTCGAGCGCCCCACCCCGAGCTGCGCATAAGCTTCCGCACCATCGGCCAAGATCCCCGGAACCGAGGCGAGTGTGATCACGTTGTTGACCACGGTCGGCTTTTGCCAGAGGCCGTGGACGGCGGGCAGCGGGGGCCGCGGCCGGATCATCCCCCTCTTTCCCTCCAGGCTTTCCAAGAGGGAGGTCTCTTCCCCACAGACATAGGCGCCCGCCCCCACGTAAAGATTCAGGAAAAACGATTTTCCGCTTCCCAGGATATCCTTCCCCAGGATTCCGCCCGCCCTGGCTCTTTCGAGCGCTTCCTCAAAAATCCGGCGAGCCAGGGGATATTCCGACCGGAGATAGACATACCCCTCGGTCGCACCCACCGCCAGACCCGCGATGATCATCCCTTCGATCAAAAGAAAGGGATCCCCTTCGATCACCATCCGATCCGAAAACGTGCCTGAGTCTCCCTCGTCGGCGTTGCAGACGATGTACTTCTGATCGTCCACTGCCTGGAGGGTCGTCTTCCACTTGATTCCCGTGGGAAATCCCGCCCCGCCCCTGCCCCGCAATCCGGACTTGGTCACCTCCTCCACGATCTGCTGCGAAGAGAGGGTCAAGGCTCGAGCAAGGCCGGCCAATCCGCCCTCCTTCCGATACTCGTCGAGGGAGAGAGGGTCGTTTTTCCCGATCCGGCGAAAGACGAGCCGCTTCTGCCGGCGCAGATAGGGGATCTCTTCGGGGTTGCCCTGTCGGGCTGGATGCTCCTTTCCTTCCAGGAAGTTCTGGTCGAAGAGGCTTTCCACCTCCTCTTCGGAGACCGGTCCGTAGGCTACCCGTTCCCCATTCCTCTCCACCTCCACGAGCGGTTCGAGCCAATAGAGTCCCCGGGAGCCATTCCGTATCAGATCCAGGGGAACGCCTCTTCTCCCCG
>JAQUAR010000265.1 GCA_028687155.1 Methylacidiphilaceae bacterium
CGTGCCTTCAGGTCGTTCGGCACCTGGAACAAGAATTTCTTGTGCCACGCTATCTATTTTCCACGGAATCGAGTCAACCGATCGATCCCGAGTGGATGCGATTTTTGCAGGACCGGAGCGCTCTGCCCGTTCGGTCAGAGGCGAGAGAGGAGGAGGGTAGCTTTCCCTTGGGGACCCTTCAGATGTACCGTCGCTCCGTTGCCTCTCGTGAAGGAGTCAGCCGCAGGCTCTACCTAGTCCGCGGCTTGGGTCTCCCGGTCGCGTTTATCGGGCGGTTTCTCTTGCCTCCCGACGCTCAAGGGGAAGAAGAGCGACCTCTTCTTTATGAAGGATGGCTGGAGGAGGTCCGATCGCATATTTTCACTCTGAACGACGAGACGCTCTTGTGCCCGTCAGAAGGCCCTATGACCACGGTGGGCTTCGAAAAGGCCCATAATCCCTTTTTTCCCGAATTCGAGCATTTTTCTTCTTTTGCCAACTTGACCGAAGAGGAGCGCAATCCGTGAAAGCGGATTGCTTTGTGTCCGGCATCTGCGCCGATGGCTGGACGGCGGCGAGCCGCCGGCAATGCCCCTAAAAAACGGAAAAAATAGAAGTCTTTGCCAATGAACGAAGAGGAACTTCATCCGCTTCTCGTTTTCACGGGGAGTGCCAACCGCCCGCTGGCGGAACGGATCGTCGAATCAATCGGCATCCCGCTGGGTGCGGCCACGATCACCTCGTTTCCCGATGGGGAGACCTTCGTGAAGATCGATGAAAACATACGTGGACGCGATGTGTTTATCGTTCAGCCCACTTGTCCGCCGACCAATCACAATATCATGGAGCTGCTGATCATGATCGATGCCGCCAGGCGCGCCAGCGCGGCACGGGTGACCGCAGTGATCCCGTTTTACGGTTACGCTCGGCAAGATCGGAAGGATCGCCCGCGGGTGGCGATCACCGCCAAGCTGGTCGCCAATCTACTGGTGGCCGCCGGGGTCAATCGGGTGCTGACGGTGGATCTCCACGCCCAGCAGATTCAAGGGTTCTTCGATATTCCGGTCGATCATCTTTATGCCGCGCCCGTTCTCTACCGCTACTTGGCCACAAAAGGGCTTTCCAACCTGGTTGTCGTCTCGCCGGATGTCGGGGGAATCAAGCTGGCCTCCGGTTATTCGCAGGTACTGGATGCCGGACTGGCGCTGGTGGTCAAGCGTCGAGTCGATGCGGAGCATACCGAAGCGCAATTCGTCGTAGGCGAGGTCGCGGAGCGGGATGTCCTGATCGTCGACGACTTAACTGAGACGGCGGGCACCGTGACATCGGCCGCTCGGATCCTGAAGGAGATGGGAGCGCGCCGCATCTTTGCCGGCATCTCCCATGCAGTACTGAATCCATTAGGGATAAAGCGGTTGAAAGACTCTTGCCTGGAGGAGCTCATTATCACGAACACCGTGCCGGTCCCCTCGATCGAGGGAGTGAACGTAACCGTGCTTGATGTCGCGCCCCTTTTGGGGGAGGCGATCAAGCGCATTCATACCGGCCAATCGGTTTCCTCCCTCTTCCGTGTAGACGGAAAGACGATTCTCCTATGAGCAAAGAAGCTTCCTTTTCGGCTGAGCTCCTCTGTCTGCTGGAGGAAAATCCGCTTCGTTCCTCGGAAACCTTGGCAAAGCTCTTGGGCCGCGAGGCTGCGGAAGTGGAGCAGGAGATCGCGCGGCTGGAAAAAGGGAAGGTGATCCTTGCGTACAAGGCGATCGTTGACGACGAAAAGGCGCAGCGCCGGACCGTGAAGGCCGTCATCGAGGTGAAGCTTGTTCCCGAGCGGGGAGGGGGGTTCGACCGCTTGGCGCAAAGAATCGCCCGTTATTCCGAAGTCACTTCCTGTTTTCTGATGAGCGGGGGATACGATCTCCTGGTCTTTCTCGAAGGTTCCACTCTGCAGGAGGTCGCTCGCTTTGTTTCCGAGAAGTTGGCGACGCTTCGTGGGGTGACCTCGACGGCAACTCATTTCATGTTGCGAACGTATAAGGAGCAAGGGATTCTCGTCGGAGAGGCAGTCGACACGCATCGTCTGTCGATCAGCCCATGAGCGGAAGCTCCATGCAACCCGCTTCCGATCCCCAAGCGGACAAAATTCTGCCCTTTCTTCCCAATGGGGAGTCTTGGATCGCGCGGCATGTGCGCGATCTTCCTCGGTCAGGAATCCGCGACTTTTTCGATCTCGTGCAGTCGATGGAGGGGATCGTTTCCCTTGGGATCGGCGAGCCGGGAGAGTCGACATTTTGGAATATTCGTGAGCAGGCGATCTTCGCCCTGGAGTCGGGAAAGACGGGATATACCTCGAATCTTGGGCTCCTGCGCCTGCGCCAAGCCATCAGCGGCTACATGGAGCGGCTGACCGGAGTCTGCTACGACCCAGAAGGAGAAATCCTCGTGACGGTCGGCGTTTCCGAAGCGCTCGATTGTGCGTTGCGCGCGATCCTCAATCCGGGTGAGCAGGTTCTCTACGCGGACCCCAGCTATGTCGCCTATTCCCCCAACGTCCTGCTCGCTCATGGAGTTCCAATCAGCATCCCCACTCGATTTGAAGACGAATTCCGGTTGCGGGCCGAAGCAGTAGCGGAAAGGGCGAAACCGGGAGTCAAGGCGCTCCTGCTGAACTCGCCGGCGAATCCTACCGGCGCGATTGTCGACGAGGACGAGTTGGAGAAGATCGCCTTCCTCTCGGAGAGGGAAGACTGGGTCGTTCTCTCCGATGAGATTTATGCCGAGTTGACCTATGAGAAGCGGCACCGCTCGATCGCCAGCTTCCCTGGAATGAAGGAGCGGACGGTGGTGCTCAACGGCTTGTCGAAGGCATTCGCGATGACCGGATTCCGTCTCGGTTGGGCTTGTGGACCGGCACCTCTGATTGCGGCGATGGTCAAGATCCATCAATATTCGATGCTCTGCGCACCGGTCCTGAGCCAGGAGGCCGGGATCGAAGCGCTGGAGCACGGGGCGACCCAAATCGAGTCGATGCGGCGCTCCTATCGGAGAAAAAGAAACTATCTCTGGCGCAGCCTGACTGCCTTGGGTTTCCCCTGCCACCAGCCGGAGGGAGCCTTCTATCTTTTCCCATCGATCGTCCCGTTCCACCTCTCTTCCCAAGAGTTTGCGTTTCGCCTCTTGCAGGAAGCGCGGGTCGCGGTGGTTCCGGGGACCGCCTATGGCTCCTCCGGGGAGGGATATCTTCGCTGCAGCTTCAGCCCACGCATG
>JAQUAR010000266.1 GCA_028687155.1 Methylacidiphilaceae bacterium
CTATCGAAGTAGCCGGAGAGGTCGGCGTCGATCACCTCGGTGTAGCCCGTGTTGAGGAGAGCATGCACCTTCTTGACCGCATCCAAGGCGCTTCGCCCTTCCCGATAGGCATACTGTTCTTCTGCTACTGTATAGTCTCACGCAACACTTTACAATTGTCCGCTCTGTCGTGCGGGTAGCAATTTGAGGGCGGCCCGGCCTCGGTTCACCTTGCTGACGATGTCCTTTGCGGATTTCGTCCAGACGAACGGCTTCGGATCGGCATTGTTGCGTTCGATGTAGTTATAGATGGCGCGTTCGAGCTGGCGGACGCTGGTGAAGACGCCACGGCGGATGCGGTCGGTGGTGATTTTTCCGAACCAGCGTTCCACCAGGTTCAGCCACGAGGACGAGGTAGGGATAAAGTGGAGATGAAAGCGCGGATGTTGGGCGATCCAGTCCTTCACTTCCTGCTTTTTGTGGGTTGCGTAGTTGTCGGCGATGCAGTGGATGTCCAGACGTCGCGGCGTGCCGCGGTCAATGGTCTTAAGAAAGCTCAAAAACTCCTGATGGCGATGCTGCGGCATGCAGCGTCCGATGACCTCGCCCTTCAGCACGTCGAGGGCGGCGAATAGCGTGGTGGTGCCGTGGCGCTTGTAGTCATGGGTCATCGTTCCGGCGCGCCCCTTTTTCATCGGTAGGCCAGGCTGGGTGCGGTCGAGCGCCTGAATCTGGCTCTTTTCATCGATACAGAATACCAGCGCATGCTCGGGCGGGTTCATATAGAGCCCCACCACATCCTCGAGCTTGCTGACAAAATCAGGATCCTTGGACGGCTTGAAGGTTCTGAGCAAATGCGGCTTGAGGCCGTTGGCGTGCCAGACCCGCTGCACCGACGCTTTGCTGACGCCGCAGAGCTTGGCCATGCTGCCGCAACTCCATTGCGTGGCTTGCGCAGGAGCTTTTTGCGTCCGGGCTATGATCTCGGCTTCCTTGGCGCGCGTCAACGGCGCAAAACTCCGCCCGCGCGGGCGATCCTCAAGAAAGTGCGGGCACCCCGCCGTCAGCGAAGCACCGCCGTCAATCGAGGACCGTCGGCCGCGACACCCCGAGTTCCTTGGCCAGTGCGTTGTTCGATTTGCCATCGGCCGCGCCAAGAACAATCCGTGCCCGCAGCGCAATCCGCTGCCCAGTCTTGCCAGAGCGGATGATCCGTTCCAGCTCGCGCCTGCTCTCATCCCCTACTGCCAATGCCCCGCTGCTCGTCCACATGCCGAGCACTATAGCCCATCATCATCGTATTGTAAACATTTGCGTGAGATATTACACTAGACTCATCGCCAATCTCCGTGCTCTCTCTCCTTCGTACGTTTCCCTTGAACTTAAGGCCCCTTCCCTCCCTCGGACTTTCTCCGAGCTCACAGGTACTATGGGCCTATCCGACTCCCACCGGGTCCCGCTTCGGCCCCTCGCGGCGCAGCGGTCGGTCCGCTCGGGGCCAACCCAAGCTCCCGGCCAGATGGGCCTCCCGTGTTGATGCATCGTCCTTTGCCCGCATGCCCTCGCCCATTACCCCGGCGGCTCTCCCCAGTGCATCGATTGCTCTCCTTCCCAGGGAGACAACGGCCTTCGCTTCTATCTCACGAGCTCGACGTCCGCATTGCCCGTTTCGAGGCTTTGTTCAGCGTTCACTTCCGTTAGGGCCTGCTTGCTCGCTGACCCGCTTCCCGGGCCTTTTCCCCCAGAGGCTTCGACCACTGGCGTTACCACCAGTAGCCGCTCCGGGTGCTTCCGGCTGGAGCAATAGTTGCCGGGTGGAGATCACTCCCTCCCCACTGGGCGATGCACCCTTTTCACGGCGCACGCGGAAGATCGGTTGGATGTTCCCGCCTTGGCCACATGAAACAGCGAGGAGGCATTATTATCCTTGGGCGACTGAAAGCGACGAGAAGGCCAGATTGCCCGAAGTCAGCAATCTGGCCTGCCCCAAGAGCTGCTCTATTCAGGCAAGAGCACTAAAAGCCGTAGCCCACGGCAAACAATCCGAATGGATCATATAAGCCATAACTCGGTCCGCTCACATTCAACACGGTGGTTCCACTGTGAAAACCATTGACATCTCCATCAAAGGCGAAACCGAATATCCCAGCGAGAAACCAATGCGAATCGATGAAATATCGAACTCCTCCTTCTGGAGCAAACCAGTAGCCCCAGACACTCCCCATATTGACACCGCCGCTTTCAGCATTCACAAGAATGCCACCCCCTGCAAATCCCACAAAGGGTTCGAACTTTTTTGCTATCCGGTAACCGACCGTTCCGCCAAGTCCGAGATAACCGACAACAGCCGAGTTACTTGTCATTGTCGCGTGGCCAGGCGAAGCCGGTCCAGGGCCTAATGACGATTGTTGCTGACTTCCAAGAAAGAGACCGATCGCATCGACTGTAAAACTGAGATTTCCCCATTTGTCTGGATCGTGAAAATACAATCCCCCAATGATCGCCCCAATGTAGGAATAGTTATAGTTTACGGAAAGTGGGGTCTCTCCCGCCGGCGTACTCAAGCTTGCCCGATCCGATTGAGGAAACCCAACACCAAGGGCACCCGCAATATATGGAGTCCAGGATTTGTGGGTTTCTTTAGGAGCTTCTTTCATCTGCTCCTTCGCTGCTTCGTAGGCCTCTTTGTGACCCTGCGGCACTGTCACCCCGTCTTCTTCGTTCTCCTGGGTGATGTTCGTTCCCGCTCGCAGCGGGCGGACCCCCAGCATTATCACGCAACTCGCCCCCACAAGCAGGACCACAGATCTCCACATTCGTCGTTTCACCGAATTCCTCCTTTTCCTGTTTTCCTAATGCAGGGCCGACCCGTAGCGAGATTTATAGTCGCACTAGCCTTCCCTGGATGGCAGTCACAATTACCACAATCGAATCAAAAACCGAAATCGCAAAATGCTCTAGCGACTATCGCCACTAACGATCGTTAGCTGAACTTCCCGGCCAAAAATCGTAAGTGGTTGCGAGAGAACAACCGGATTTTTCTTTATGGCTACGCCGTCGCCCAGGCCGGCGGATTTCGGAAGAGAGAGCGGATGCCGAGTCGGTCGAGCCAGCTCTCCAGCGGCTTCGGGATGTGGGCGAGGCGCTTGCCTAAATCCTTGCCCGCGGCGTAAAGGGTACCGACTCGGATCGACTGGAGTTGCTGGAGGATCCGAGGAACCTTGATCTTTCTTCGAAAACGTGGACGGGGCTTCG
>JAQUAR010000267.1 GCA_028687155.1 Methylacidiphilaceae bacterium
CCACAAGCGTTCTCCTACGGCTTGCCAAGTAGGCCTGCTTGGTATCGCTCTCGAGTACGAACTTTGTGAGCCATACAGGCCAGGCGGGCCCGACCGCCCGTGGCAACGACTCCAGGAAAGAGAGATCCCCCTGCGCGTGCCACACTCTTCACCATTCGAATGAACCTTCGGGAATGCGGTTTGTTGCGGAAAAAAAGCGGTGTTCGTTCTCCCCGCCTCACCGGCGAAGAGGAGCCTGTTCGCTTCACGGGAGACCGAAAACTAGCACCTGCTTTTTCCCGGGCTCTTCCCTGGCGGCGGAAAGCGCTTCTCTTGCCGAGGCAAAGGGCCAGATGCTCACGGAGGGAGCGGTCAGCCACCCTTCCTCGAAGCCGTGCCGCAACTCTTCCATCATTCCAGCAATCTCCTCGCCGCGAAGGGCCATGCTGTCGACGCCGATCAGCCGCTTGGCCCCGTGATAAAAATCAACCAAGTTGAAGGAGACATCGGGCGGGTTACTCGCGATGGCGACCTGCCGGCCCCCCGGCCGCAGCGTCTCCAGGCACGGCTCGAAAAACGCCCCTCCGATCGTGTCGAGCGCCAGATCGACTCCCCGCCCTCCAGTCAAGGCAAGGACCCGTCGCGGCCAGTCGGGATCCCCGGCCGCGATCTGGCCGTCTGTGCCGGGAAGAACGCTTGCCGAGCGGGACGCCGCAATGACCCGGGCCCCTCGCCAGCGCGCGATCTCAATCGCCGCGCGCCCGACGGCCCCGGCGGCTCCAACGACAAGAACGGTCTCTTTCGGCGCGAGCTTCCCCTCACCGACCAGCGCGGACCAGGCCGTCAGGTACGGGACGCCGACCGCGGCCGCGGCCTCCATCGAAAGGGAAGAGGGTTTCTTGGCGACCCAGGAAGACGGAAGACGCAGATATTCGACAAAGGCTCCATCCCGGTCGACGCCGAAGCCGGGACCGCTGCCCCAAACCGCCTCTCCTTCCCGACCCGCTCCGGCAACAATGACCCCCGCATAGTCCCTTCCGGGGATGCGGGGAAGGCTGGTCCCGAAGTGGCCCGAGAGATTCTTGACGTCGCTCGGATTGACACCGATCGCCGCCACCCGGATCAGCACTTCGTCCGGGAGAAGCTCAGGCACCGGAATCTCCACCGGGATCAAGACCTCGGGTCCTCCGTAGCGGGCAAAAGAGTACGCCTTCACCTTGTCTATTTCCTCCGATCCGCAGGAGCAGGCGCAAGGCGAATCCTCATCGCGCTCCCCGGACGGCGAAAAGATCTCCTTGCGCAAACCGCCCGGGGGCGCCTCTTATCGCTCATCGATGCGCGCGCAGAGTCCGGTCGCTCCGAAGAACGGGTTTCCATGGCGCTACGCGCGGCCAGCGGTCGCGCTCTCCCTTCTCCTGTTCGCCACCCCTTCCGGGTTCGGTGGGCCGGCGGCCTTCGACTCCTCTCGCCTCGCCGAGCTCTACGAGCGGATGAGCGCCCCTCAATACGCGATCGGCACCAAGCTCGTCTCCCTTCTGGGGATCTCCCCGGGGAGCTCCGTTCTCGACCTGGGTTGCGGGACGGGACAGCTCACCTCCGCCATCGCCCGAATCGCTGGCCCCCGGGGAAACGTGCTCGGCATGGATCCTTCCTCCTACCGGATCGCCATTGCCGAGCGGCGGGCGAGGAAAGGGCTCTCCTTCGCCGTCGGCGGCTCCGATGATCTTCCGAGGCTCGCCCCTCGGTCTTTCGATGTCGTCTGCCTCAATTACGTCTTTCATTGGATCGACGATCGGCGACAAGCCCTCGAAGCCATCCACCGGATCCTCAAGCCCGGGGGGAAGCTTGGCATCAGCTTCGAGGACACCAGCCGGCCCGCTGAACTCGACGAGATCATCGAGCAGTCGGCGAAGGAGGTTCTCGGCACCCTTCCTCCGGGACTCTTTCTGGAGACGGCTCCGCTGGGACTGGCACCGCTCAAAGAAATGCTCCGAAAGAGCGGATTCCAGGTCGTGGTGATCGAAAAGGTAGCCTCGGAGGATCGGGCGAAAAGCCCCGAGGAGCTGCTGGCGTTCTGGCGGGCGAGCAGCGCGGGAAGGTTTCTTTCCGGGGTATCGGAAAGCACCAGGCGGAGGATCCTCCACCGGATCGAACAGCGGCTGGCGGCGGCCGAAACCGGCCAGGGAATCCGGATCACCAGTGAAACCCTCCTCCTCGTTGCCGTGCGGAGCGGCGCACCAGAGATGCAGGCTCGGTCCGCTGGATCGCTGGGAAAACGCTGCCGGGTCATAAACCGGGCAAGCAGGCGCTAAAAATTGGCAAGCCACCGTTAGCGGCCGGACCAGCGGGCGCGCTATTCTCGCCCAGCCAGTCGACCAAGGATAGATGCTTCGAGAACATTGCACCGCCTGTTGGGCCTGCCTCAGCCTCCTCGCCTCCGTGAGCGCCGCAAGGGCCCAGGAGTCTGCATCCAACGTGGCCTCCCCTCTACCTTACGCCCAACCCGCCCAGCTTCCCGAGGTGACGGTGAATGCCGACCAGGAAGAGTCACCCGCTCCCGCCCAGGAAGTGACCTCCATTTACGGACCCGACCTCTCCATTATGGATACCCCCCGCGATGTCCTTCCCGTCTCCCGGGAAGAGCTCGACACCGTGATGGCCCAGCAGGTCAACGACCTGGTCGCCTTCAGCCCTTCGGTCAATCCGACTCAGGCGACGGGGAACGTCGTGAGCGAACCGGTCGTCCGCGGGCTCCCCGCCACGGCCTTTCGCAACGGCATGCTCGTCGGCTTTTCCAGCGGAGGGAACTGGGGCCCGCTCCTCAACTTCAATGCGGACGATTCGCTCGACGTCGTCACGGGGCCGGTGAGCATCGTCTTCGGTCCACAGGAGTTCGCTGGAGGTTATGTCAACGAGGTGACCAAGCAGCCGTTCTTCGACCGCTTCCGCGGCGACGCCTACTATACCTTGGGCATGTACGACACCAACATGTGGAACATCGATATCGGCGGCCCTATCGGGAAGGAGAAAAAGCTCGCCTACCGCTTCGACTACTTCGGCCAGGAAGGCTATGCGCCTTACAACTATTACGATGGCTCCTACTTGAACCGGGAGTGCGCCTACCTCGCCCTTTCCTGGAAGCCGACCGAGGAGATTCAGGTCGACTGGAACGGAGAGATCAATCAGAACTCTTTTCTTCCGTACGCCGGGGTCACGCGGCCGACCCAGTCCCTGATCGATAACGGGCT
>JAQUAR010000268.1 GCA_028687155.1 Methylacidiphilaceae bacterium
CTTGCCCTTGCCCCGGGGCAAGGGCAAAGTTCTGCTCTTCTTAAGCCGCCTTGGTTTGGTGTAGCTCCAGCGGCTTGCCCTCCGAGTCGTACCAGCCGACGACCCGATGACCATACCGGACGCTGAGGTTTCCGTCGGGATGCGTCACAGACGCGGACGCGGCATTTGGCCAAGCCGATGCGCCAGCTCTGGGGCAAGATCTGGAGCTTCTTCCGCCCCCAGTGGACCGTGTTGTCGTTGCCCACGATCCGGTCGTCCTGAACGCAGAGGATCCCATCCAGGTCGGCTCCTTCGGCCGGGACAAAGACGCTCTCCTCTTCCTTGGGCTTTACGGCCAGGGTGCGATTATGCCAGGGAAGAAACTTCTTCCGAATGTGCTCGTTGGCCGCTTCCAGGGTCTGAATGCCCGCGGCCTGGATCTCCCGCGGCAACCGCCCCTGCCAGGTGCCGAAGAAGCGTTCCATCCGTCCTCGGCCCTGTGGACAGTAGCTCATCTTCCGCAGGGTTTTGACCATTTTGTTGATACACCAATGACTTTTACGCAGTTGTGTAGGACCGATTATATCCAATGCGCGCTTGCAAGATAAGATAAATTATCTATCGGGTAATATGTAGGCATGCATTTGCAGGAGGTTCGCACGCGGCGCAACGGGAAGGTCTATTGCTCCTACGTGATCCGGGAGTCCTACCGGGTGGGCAAGCAGGTCAAGACACGCCTGATCGCCAACGTGACCCGAGTGCCGGAGGACGCCCGGAAAGCGCTGGCCGCCGCTTTACGGAAGAAGCCGCTGGTCTCTCTCGATGAGTTGGAAGCGCAGGAAGCCCTCGATTACGGAGGACTCGCGGTCCTCGAGCAAGCGTGGCAGCGATTTGGTCTCGATCAGGTTCTTGCTGGCGTGGGTTCGGAGCGGAAGGGGCGGCTTTTGAAGGCGATGATCTTTGGAAGGATTCTCTTTCCCTCCTCCAAGCTCGCCCTTCGGGAGGAAGCAGGCGGGACGCTTTTGGCCAAGGCGTGCGGGCTGGAGGAGAAGGACCTGGAAGAAGACGATCTCTACCGGGCGATGGATGGGCTCAATGGTTGCTGGAGCGGGATCGAGAAGAAGCTTTACCGGGAGTCCCAACCAGAGGGAGCGAGCTTGGTGCTCTATGACCTTTCGAGTGTCTACTTCGAGGGGGACGGCCCCGAGGGATTGGCGCAGTACGGCTACAGCCGGGATCATCGGCAAGATCGGCGCCAGGTACTTCTTGCAGTCGCCACCGATGCCCGGGGGATCCCGATCCATGTGGAGATCCTGCGGGGGAACCGGGCGGACAGCACGACGCTGACGGGGCTCTTGGTGACCTTGCGGCGCCGGCTCGGGATCCGAGAGGCTACCTTCGTCTTCGACGGCGGGATGAAGAGCCGGTGGAACCTGGAGATGCTCACCGGCATGGAGCTTGAGTACGTGACCCGGTCGGCTGGGGCCAAGCTCCAGGAGATCGTTCGGCGACTTCCCGAAGACCGGCAGCTCTGGCTCATGGATCGAACCCGGGTGATGGAGACCCGCGCACCAAGGGGTTCGCTACGTCATTGCGGGAGGGGAGTGGCGCGCGATGCGCGATCGGGAGCGGCGGCAGAGCCGCATCGCCCACGGAGAGGAAGAGCTGCGCCAGATCGCCAAGGCAACGCGGAAAGGAGCGGACCCGGTCGAGCTTGGCAGCCGGGCTGGCCGAGCGCTCCAGCGGCTCCAGGCCCATAAGTACTTTCAGTACGGAGTCGACGCCAGAAGTCGGTTCTGGTGGAAGCTTGATCAAGAGCGGGTTAAAGAAGAAGAGGCGATCGACGGCTGGTATCTTCTGGAGACCAATCTCTCGTCCGCCAAGGCTTCACCTCAGGAGGTGCTGACCCACTACAAGCGGCTCGCAGAGGTAGAGGCCGCTTTTTCGGAACTCAAGAGCTACCTTGAAGTTCGTCCGGTCTATCATTGGCGGCGGACCCGAGTCCGCAACCACGTGAGGATCTGCTTCTTGGCTTTCTGGATGAATGCCCGCCTCGGGACCGAATGGGTGGCCAAAGGGTTCACCGAAGAGGTGCCCAAGGTGCTCCGCCGCCTTCAGGCAATCCGCTTGATCCGACTCGTTCCGAACGGACGGCCTTTGATCGGGTTCTTCTCCAAGATCTCCGCCGACATCAACGCACTGCTCCAAAAACTCGACCTGCTCCCGCTCTTTGCTCGCCCGCCCAAATGGGCCATGTAGGCAGAACGAAAAAGTCTTAACGTTCTGCTACAATCACTTGCGACACCACACAGCGGAAGTTCGGCGAACAGCGGCGCGCCTCGGACAGGAAACTGCCGATGCACGCTTAGCTACCGGGGAGCACCAGAGGGGCGGCGGCTCATCATGGTATATGCTTGAATGTCGCGAACCGTATCCGACCAGTAGCTCGGGAGAGAAGAGGCAACGGCAATTTCCCCGAAGGAGTTTCGGGGGAAATCGGCCGTCATCTCAAAACTACCGCAATAGCTGGTCGTAGGACGCCCCTCCGGCGAAAGCCCGATTGTGCTCACCGAGGTGGTCCACCGCACCGCAACGCCGCACCGATAGATTCGGCTGGGAACCATCGAAAGCACGGTCACCCGAACCAGCGGTATGGCTTGGAGCACCTCGGCAAACTGCCGCTTGTCCTGCTCGGTCACCAGTGGGCAGCTCTCCTGGGGAGCGCAGGAAGACATCGGCAGCACGACAGCCGATAAGAGCGCCGATCGAAGGAAGATACCCGCCATGAAGCTTGTCCGCATCGTCTGCCAAAGGTGAGCCTACCGTGCTCCGATGCTGATTTCGATGGCAAAAAGAGTAAAGGGCTTTCTCGACAGTTCTAAAGCCGCTTTGTTAGGGTTTCGCAAACAAGGAATCAACATGAAGTCTCTCTCTCGAAAAACCGCCATCGTCACTGGAGCGTCGAGCGGCATCGGCCAGGACACCGCCCTCGCCCTTGCGCGCGAGGGCGCGAACGTCGTGGCCACCGCCCGCCGCTTTGACCGCGTCGAGGATCTTAGCCGGCGGATCGCGCAGGAAGGGGGAAATTGTCTGCCCCTGCGCTGCGATGTCCGGGAGCCGAAGGAAGTAGAAAACGTTGTCGAGGTGGCACGTAAGCGCTTTGGGGGCGTGGATATCCTTGTGGCAAACGCGGGCCTCATGCCGCTCTCCCTCATGCGGCATCTGCGCGTTGCGGAGTGGATGG
>JAQUAR010000269.1 GCA_028687155.1 Methylacidiphilaceae bacterium
CCGGGCGCGGGCAAAGGGGAATAGTCGCCCACCGATCGCCCCGCCCCCAGATAGTGGCGCTCCTTCAACTGCCCATCGAACCATTCGATTTCTTCTGGAGAGCTGGCAATCGAAACTTCCAGTCCGCAATCCCTTGCCCCACCGGCTCCTGAATGGACAAGCTGTTTCATCGAGCCTATTGCATCGAAAAGGTCGCTTCCTGTTTAGCCTTTCTTTCCCGCCCTGGCGCAGAATCACTTGACCGTTCATAAAAAAAAGACCCTGGAAAGTCCGCACGTAAGCATTTCCTCGGGAGGAGTCTCCTCCTATTTGCGGGGTGCGATGTGTTATGATGTGGATGGGAAGCGGAGGCGAACGAAGGGCAAATGAGGGACGAGCGATTTCGGGATCGGCAGGAGGCCGGGAGGCTTCTGGCCGAGGAGCTGCTCGAGTATGGAGGCAGGAAGGATGTCATCGTCTTGGCGCTCCCCCGCGGAGGAGTCGCCGTGGGCGCGGAGATTGCCAGAATTCTGCATCTTCCTCTCGACGTCTTCACGGTTCGCAAGCTGGGAGTTCCGGGGCAGGAAGAACTGGCCATGGGTGCGATCGCTACCGGGGGTGGGAGGGTGGTCAACCGCTCCGTGGTCGCCAGCCTGGGAATCGACGAAAGGACAATCGAGACGGTGGCCGCGAGGGAAGAACGGGAATTGCGGAGGCGCGAGACCATGTTTCGCAAGGGGATGCCTGCGCTTTCGCTCCGGGGCAAAGTCGCGATCTTTGTCGATGACGGCATCGCGACCGGGGCGACGATGCGGGCGGCGGTGGAGGCAGCCCGGAAGCTTGAGCCTGCGGCCATCGTGGCCGCCGTTCCCGTGGCACCTCCTTCGGTAGCCGAGGAGATGGCCGAGTGCGTCGACGAGTGGATTGTCCTCCGCACCCCGGAGTCCTTCTTCGGCGTGGGGCAGTGGTACAAGGAGTTCCCCCAACTCGGGGACGAGGAGGTCTGCGCACTCCTGCACGAAGCGGCGGCCGCGCGGGAAGGAGAGAGGGAGAAGAGGCGCAAGGAATCGCCGGGCGAGGGGGCCTCCGCGGAGCGATGAGAGCAGAAGAATCGGGTATCTTTAATCTCCGAGCACCGTACGCTCCGTGCGGGGATCAGCCGCAAGCCATCGAGACGATCGTGCGCCGGGTGCAGGCGGGAGAGCCGCATACAGTGCTTCTTGGCGTGACCGGGTCGGGGAAGACCTTTACCGTTGCCAGCGTCCTCGCGCGACTAGGTCGTCCCGCCCTGGTCATTTCCCACAACAAGACACTCGCCGCCCAGCTGTATAGCGAGCTCAAGCAGTTCTTTCCGGAGGCCGCCGTCGAGTATTTCGTCTCCTACTTCGACTACTACCAGCCCGAGGCGTATATCCCCAGCAGCGACACCTACATCGAAAAGGATTCGAGCGTGAACGAGGAGATCGAACGGCTGCGGCTCTCGGCGACCATCTCCCTGCTTTCCCGGCGGGATGTCATCGTCGTGGCGAGCGTCTCCTGTATCTATGGGTTGGGCTCTCCCGAGGACTACGAGGGGCTCGCCTTTGCCTTGCGGGTTGGAATGGACCTAAGGCGAGAGGAGCTGCTGGCGCGCCTGGTCGAAATGCAATACGAGCGGAACGACGTGGCGCTAGCACGGGGCCGGTTCCGGGTTCGCGGCGATGTGGTCGAGGTCTGCCACCGTTCGGCCGAAGAGGGGTTGCGGATCGAGTTTTTCGGAGATCAGATCGACCGGATCAGCGAATTTCAGCTTCTGACCGGAAATGTGCTGACCCGGTTGGAGAAAGAGATGATCTTCCCGGCCCGCCACTTCGTGACGCCGTACGATAAGACGAAGAGAGCGGTCGCTTCCATCCGGCAGGAGCTCGAAGAGCGGGTGGCGGAGCTCGAAGGCCGGGGGAAGCTCCTGGAAGCCCAGCGCCTGCGGCTGCGGACGACCTACGATCTCGAGCTCCTCGAGGAGCTCGGCTTCTGTAGCGGAATCGAGAACTACTCTCGCCATTTGAGCGGCCGGGAACCCGGCTCGCGTCCTTACACGCTTCTCGATTTCTTTCCGAAGGATTTTCTTACCGTGATCGATGAGTCGCATGTCACGATCTCGCAGATTCAGGGGATGTACGCGGGGGATATCGCCCGCAAGCGGGTTCTGGTCGAGCATGGGTTTCGTCTTCCCTCGGCGCTCGACAATCGTCCGCTCAACTCGGCCGAATTCCGCTCGCTGGTCGGCCAGACCCTCTACGTTTCGGCGACACCCGGCGACTACGAGCTCGGGCTGTGCGGCGGAGAGGCGGTGGAGCAGATCATCCGGCCCACCGGGCTCTTGGATCCCGTTGCCGAGGTTCGCCCGCTCAAAGGGCAGATCGACGATGTGATGGAGGAGATCCGCAAGCGGGAGGCGCAAAAAGAACGGTCTCTTGTGTTGACCTTGACCAAGCAGACGGCGGAGGATCTGGCCGATTATCTGCGCGAGTTGGGCTTGCGTGTCCGCTATCTCCATTCGGAACTCGACGCGATCGAGCGGGTGGAGATCCTCCGCGGGCTCCGAGCGGGGGACTTCGATGTGCTGGTCGGAATCAACCTGCTCCGGGAAGGCCTCGATCTGCCCGAGGTCTCCCTGGTCGCGATCCTGGATGCCGACAAGGAGGGCTATCTCCGGTCGGAGAAGTCGCTGATCCAGATCGCCGGACGAGCCGCACGCCATCTCCACGGGACGGTGCTGCTTTACGCAGAACGGGAGACCCCGGCGATTCGAAAGCTCCTGGAGGTGACCCAATACCGGCGGAGCAAGCAGATCGCCTACAATCAGGCTCACGGGATTGAGCCCCGCGGGGTGCAGCGAGGGATCCAAGAGAGTCTGCGAGGGGTGCTGCGGGCCGAGGCGCAGGCGGTGGAGCGGCTGCATGGGGAGGAAGGGAAGTTTGATCTGGAGGAGACGTTGCGGGATTTGCAACGGGAGATGGTGGAGGCGGCGGGTGCGCTCAACTATGAAAAAGCGGCTCTCCTTCGGGATCAGATCGAGGAGCTCCAACGGAGATCCGGAGTCGCCCGTCTTCGGCCTTCAGGATCGGTAGGGCGCGCGAGCGCTCGGAAGCAGAAAGGGAGGAAGAGGCCCGCGCTCCCCAAACGGAAAACAGGTTGGCCGAGCCGCTCCACGGAGGCGGAGCCGGCCGATTGAGCCGCTTGGACG
>JAQUAR010000016.1 GCA_028687155.1 Methylacidiphilaceae bacterium
GCGACCCAGCGAGATACCGCTTCATCCGAGGATGCCACTTGTCGGTTCGATGTCCGAAGTGCACTCCGGCCTCAACCAATGCCTTTACGTCCACCATCTCCTATCCTTGCTTTGCTGTGCGGGCTTGTTCCGTTAAATTCCACTTAGCGCGCGGGTATCTCGGCAGCTGCTGATTCAACCGTTCGCTAAATCACAGAGTCACAGAGGGCAGGCTCCCCTTTTTTTCGCCCGGGCCAAAACACCCACCACCCCATACCGCTCGTCTTTCTCCTGCGCCCCTATCTTGCGGCTCTCTGCTGGTTTCCGTGCGAAGTATCAACACTACGCGCTCGTCCCGGTTGCCGCCAAGCCAAATCGCAACATTGCACGCTTTCCCCGGAAGAAACCGGCGAACGCTCTTCTGGTTGCGCGGAATGAAATTGACAGAACCCAATGGGAAGGCTAGCAGGAACTGAACATCCGATGAAGAAAGCGACCCTGCACGCTTCGAGGCCCACGGTCGCCCTTGTCGCTTCCCTGGCCGCCAGTCTGCTCTTGACGTTCTGCCCAGGCTCCCCCGTGGAAGCCGCTTCGGAAAAGACATCATACCCTTGGCACAAGAGCATCGTCACGACCGTGTTCTGGATTGGACAGGGAAGGACTCCCATTAGTGCGGCCACGAATATCGCAAGCGCTTGGGACGTCCACTGGACTCGCAATTATGGCGGACTCGATGATCCAAGCCGCCGGGTCGGTTTCCTTCCACGCCGCTTCGCCGTCACCCTGAATCCCTTCTACGTCGCATTGCCTTTCAACGATGTGGCCTATCCGGATCTCGCCCGGCGATGGGTCCCCTGGTACCGTGAACCCTCCCGCGGCAACCGCTATGTCTCTCAGTGCAAGGGTCATTGGGTGCAAATCCGACACAAAGGGAAAGTCGCCTATGCACAGTGGGAAGATGTTGGGCCGTTGCGCGCCGACTTTCCCTCCTACATCTTCGGTTCCGACCGACCGCAGCTCTACAATGGAGCAGGACTCGATGTCTCGCCTGCGGTGCGGGATCTTCTCGGCTTGCATGGTTTAGATCTTACCGATTGGCGATTTGTCTCCGAGGAGGAGGTTCCGACCGGCCCGTGGATGAAATATGGTGAGCAAGCCATTCTCCTCCGCGCAATCTTGAACGAGGAGCGAAGGGCGGCACAATCTTCCGGGTTGTTCGCACCGGCGCTCTTCCCTGCGAAGCGGTGATCCGGCCTTTGCCTACCCCGCGCGTCTGTCGCGGGTTCGCGATTGGACTCCGGATCAAACCGTGCTAGGGTGAACACCTTTCTTTTTTGGGACGGCCAAGGGGAACGGGCGGCAAGAGAGCCTGCAAGCCCTGATGTGGCCCACACCAAGCCTGATTGCACGAGCGATGATGAATCTCGTCTATTTTGACCTCGAGACTCAGAAGGGGGCAAACGAAGTCGGAGGATGGCGCAACAAGAGCGCCATGCGCATGTCTCTGGGCGTGACCTACGGAACCGCTCGGCAGGGTTATCGGATTTATTTGGAAGGGGAAGTCGAAGCTCTTCTCCAGGAACTGCGAAGCGCAGACCTGATTGTCGGCTTTAACATCCTTGGTTTCGATTTTCCTGTTTTGGAGGCCTATACGGTATTCGATCTCCGAGACTTGCCCGCGTTGGATCTTCTCCGGGACGTAGAAGCCCAGATCGGGAGACGCATGAGCCTGGAGAGTCTCGCCCGCGCTACCCTAGGCATCGGCAAGACGGCGGAAGGAGTGCAGGCGCTTCGCTGGTGGAAAGAGGGCAAGCTCGTCCAGATCGCTGAATATTGTTGCTATGATGTCAAGGTCACGCGCTTGCTCCACGAGCACGGGGTCCGTCACGGAGAAATCCACTATTTCAACGAACAAACTCAGCGAAAGGAATCCCTTCCCGTCCCCTGGAAGCCTTCCTGAGACGACAACGACTCCGCATGGAAAGGATCACGCAGCAGAAACTTGCGATCGCCGCCGTACTCGAGGCAGCCGATAGCCCTCTCACCCCGCCGGAAATTCTCTCCCGGGCAGCAAAGGCGGTACCGCGCCTCGGTGTAGCGACCGTCTACCGGGCTTTGCGGGCTCTGCGTAAGGAGAGAAAGATCGTCATCGTCGAAATTCCCGGTGAGCCCCCCAGGTACGAAACAGCAGCCCGAGGCCACCACCATCATTTTTTCTGCAACGGCTGCCGCAAGGTCTTCGAGGTTCCGGACTGTCCTGCCAAATTAGCCGAGCTCACCCCGCCAAACTTTCAAGTCCTGGATCACGAGATCATCCTGTATGGAAAGTGCCCCAAGTGCCAAGCGGAGCGGCAATTTCCCTCGCCGCAATGAGGTTAAGCTCTACTCCCGGGGTGTTTGCGGCGTGGCGAGCTTCCGCAAATCCGCCAATCGCAAGCCGAGCGCTTCGGCGGCCTGCCGCTCATCGCCCCCCTGCTTGCTCTTGATCCTCTGGACAAGACGGCCCACTAGCTTTTGGATTAAATCGGTCGCGCCGTTTTGCAACACGAGGTCGCCCAAAATCTGCACCGTCTCCTCAAGCGCACGGTCTTCCGCCGAGAGCCGCCCCTTGGAATGTGTGGAGAGTTCCTCCTGCATTTCCTCCGGGAGGGTGCCCATCTCAATGGTGCTGCTGGCCGCCAAGACCATGGCGCGCTGAATGACGTTTTCGAGCTCCCGGATATTGCCTGGCCAAGAGTAGGCCTGCAGCAGCTGCATTGCATCTGGCGCAATTCGCACCGCGGCTTGGGGTAGATAGCGCCGATGCTTCTGGAGGAAATGCGCGGTAAGATCAGGAATATCCTCAGCCCGGTCCCGCAACGGGGGCAAGGAAACCCGAACGACGTTAAGTCGATAAAAGAGGTCGGCGCGAAACTCCCGACGCTGCACCGCCGCAGACAGATCTTTGTTGGTTGCCGCGATGACGCGGACATCCGTTCGGATCGACTCGTTGCTCCCCAACCGAGAAACCTCGCCTTCCTGGAGAACGCGCAAGATCTTGCTCTGGGTCGCCATGGGCATCTCACCGATCTCGTCTAGAAAAATCGTCCCGCCGTCTCCCTGTTCAAACTTTCCAATGCGTTGCGCCATGGCCCCGGTAAAGGAGCCCCGCTCATGTCCGAACAACTCGCTTTCCAGGAGATTCTCCGGAATGGCGGCGCAGTTGATCGCAATGAAGGGCTTATTGGCTCGCATGCTATGCTGGTAGATCGCGCGGGCGATCAACTCCTTCCCGGTTCCGCTCTCCCCGGTGATCAGCACGGTCGCATTGGTCTTGGCCACCTGTCCGACCAGCTTGTAGACCTTCTGCATCCGGACGCAGTCTCCGACGAGCGCCAAACCCTGCCGATCGGCCGCACCCATCACCGTCTGGCCCTCTTCCTGAGCAAGACGAGCAGCCTCCAGCAAGCGCTCGATTAGGTGCCGGAGTTCAGGAATGTCGAACGGCTTCAGGATATAGTCGTAGGCACCGAGCTTCATCGCCTCGATGGCGGTATGGGATGTGCCGTAGGCGGTCATCATCAGGACGATGAGCTTCGGCGCAATACGCTTCATCTCGCGGAGCGTCTCCAAGCCGTTCTTGCCGCCCATCCGAATATCCATGATGACGACTTCGGCAGGTTGCTTCCGGAGCAGTTCAATGGCCTCCTCGCCCGATTGAGCAGCCCACACATCGATCGGCAGATCTTCCAGCAACCTCTGGAATGAGTAGTGGACGTCCTGCTCATCATCTACGACGAGAATGGAACGCCGGAGGCCGGGCTTTTGCTCCTCCATCGCGGATGGATCCGTCTGTTTGGCTATGGTCACGCATTAGAAAAATGGAGCCCTTTGCCGCCGGAGCCAAGAGCAAAATCCGCTTTTGGCCGCTCCACCTCGGGCTCTCTTCGAGAATCACCTGCGCATTTGCCAAAGATCGAGGCCCTCTGTATTGTCAGCGTCATGGACTTTGCACGCGCCGCCCGGCGGCTTCAGAGTGGACGGTTGGCCCTTGTCCTTGGTTGGATGCTTCCCCTGCTTTTTTCCGCAGTGGCCTTCGCCGGATCTGCCAATTGGATAACGGATTATCCCAAGGCTCTGAAGGAAGCCAAAGCCCAAAAGAAGCTGGTGCTGGCAAACTTTACCGGTTCCGACTGGTGCCCGTGGTGCCAAAAGCTCCAGCGCGAAGTGTTTTCGACTCCGGAATTTCAGCAGTACGCCAAGGAACATCTCGTGCTGCTCGAGCTCGATTTCCCTCAACGCAAACCGCAAACGGAGGCTTTGAAGCAACAAAACAAAGAGCTCGCGGACCGATACCACGTCGACGCCTTCCCGACCATCCTGCTGCTGGATCCCGAAGGACAAGAGGTCGCCTCCATGGGTTACCTGCCAGGCGGAGCCAAGCCGTTCTTGGACAAAGTCGAGCAGTTTCGTCAGAAAGCGACTTCCGGAGGTTGACAGCCTCTCTCACCAAGTTCATAGCCGAGGCGCGGCAAAAGGGCTTCCCGCACTCTCGGAGGGGAATTGCGCCCTTACCCGGAACCGAAAGAAAGTCCTTTCCTGAAATCGCTTCCGAGTCTAGCATGCGCACACAACTGCTTCCTCACACCCAACGAATATGAAACGAACATGGTCCGCAGGCGCGAAGGCGCTATCGGTGAGTGCTCTGGCTCTCTTCCTCTCCTCTCCATTGCATGCCCAGGATTCTTCGAGCTCCTCCCAGGGAGCCGAGTCTGGGGCCGCCACGCAGGAGAACCATCTCCATCACCACCGGTTGCACCGGCAGGTGCATGAAAATCATGAGAAGACGCGACGTCTCATGGACCGCCAAGACGCCGAATTGCGACGTCTGACGGAGGAGATGAACCAGGCACCTGCCGACAAGAAGCTCGATCGTGCCTGCGCCGTGATCAACAAGCTCGTCGAGCAGCGGAAGGAAATGCATGACGCAATGGAAGGCATGCATCAAAAGTGGATCCATCAGATGGGCGAAGGGAAATAGCGGTTCCGTCCCGTTACCCGGCTTCAGAGACGACGCCTAGCCTGCAAAGGGTCGCATTTGAGTGACGGATGGAGCAACGTCTATTACGCATTCGAGTTCTCTGCGAGGTCTTGTCACCCGCAGTTCGGGTGACCGGCGGCCTGCGATCGCCTTGTTTCGAATGTCGTCCTCTTCCCTATCCCTTCGCATGAGTTGTTTCATCTCCCGACGGGCCTTCCGCATCTCTTCTTCTGCCTGGGGGCGAATCGCCGTGCGGCTTGGCCTAGCCGGAGCCTTCTTCGGCACCATGTTTGCCGAATTACGGCCGGCAGCGGGGCAACCCGTTGCCTCGCCAGTCCTCGCTCGGCCTACACCCGCACAACAGCGCCAGATTCAACAGATGCAAGAACGCTTGCGGAAGATCACCCGCGAGCAGGACGACGAGTTGGAGCGCCTCCTAGGCGAATTGCACGGGGCTTCCCGCGACAAGAAGATTGATCTTTTGTCCCGCATCGTGACCCGCCTGATCGAACAGAGGAAGGCCTTTCACGAGGAGACTGAAGCCGTCCGCCTGAGGATTCTCGACATGCAAAATCCTCCCGCCCCTCTGCCTCGAGCCACGGCTCCCCTTCCCCCTCCTGCACGCGCGGTCGAGAAGCCGGCCTCCTCGGAACCCGCGGAAACTCCACCAGCCTCTTCCGAACAAGGCTACCTGCCCCAGCAGCAGTAGCGCCCGAGCCCGTGCGCAAGGTCGGGTCGCCGCTCAGCGCCCGCCAGCGTCGACTTCCTCGACGACATCCTGGTTGAGAAACTCCGCGTAGGCCGGCGGGGGAGTTCTCTCCCGCTTCAGCAGGCGGTAGCCCGCCCAGACGAAGGCTCCCACCACGCCGAGCACGAGGACCAGCAGGAACAATCCGGCAACCAGCCCTGCCCGTTCCGCTTGGGTTCCGACCGACGCGGACATCGCTTCGGGAGTTAGGAGCGTGTTCAGCACAACCTGCTCTCGCTTTCCAATACCTCGTTCTCTCCCGCTCCGCCCGCTCTCTTCGGCGGGCTCGCTCCCCGCTGAACGCGTCGCCGCTCAGCTAGACCTGCACCCGCGCGGCGGGCGCCTTTGCCTCCGCAGGCGGCTCCCACTGGGGGAGGAAATCCCGCTCAGCCCCGGGAACGCTATATTCGTAGGGACCGCGATAGACAGTGGGAGCCACCGGAAAGTTCCCATGTCCAAGCGGGGGAGTGGGAGTCGCCCACTCAAGGGTGGTTGCTTGCCACGGATTATCGGATTTCACCTTCTCTCCGTATTTCGCACTCCAGAAGAAATTGATGATAAATGGAATTTGTGCGAGCGCCAGCAACCAGGCTGAGATCGACATCACATGGTTGAGCCAAAGGACGTGCTGCGCGAACTGCCAGCCTGCCCCCCCGTCGTACCAACGCCGGTGCATCCCGTTCATGCCCTGGATCAGCATCGGGAAGAAGACGCCGTTGAAAAAGAGGAGAGTCGGCCAGAAATGGAGCTTCCCGAGGAAGTCGTTCATCATGCGGCCCGTCACCTTCGGATACCAGTAGTAGATCCCGGCAAAGAGAGCCATGAGCGAGGTCGGTGCCATCATGTAGTGGAAGTGGCCCACCACATAGTAGGTGTCGTGAAGGACGAGGTCCGAGGAACTCCACCCGTTCGGGAGCCCGGTCAAGCCGCCGATGGCGAAGAGGGGAAGCCAGGACAGGGCGAAGAGCATCGGCAGGTTGACGCGGATCGACGCCCCCCACAGGGAAAGGAGAAACACCGTTCCAATGAGTACCGAGGGAATCGAGATCAGCGTGGTGAAGATCTGGAAAAAGGTCGTCACGCCTTGGCCCATGCCCGTCATGTACATGTGATGCGCCCAGACGATCATCCCAACCAATCCGATGGCGATTTCGGAGTAGACGATCGCCCGGTAGCTCCAGAGTGGTCTGCGGGTATTGTTCGTCCAAATCTCCGCAATGATGCCCATGGTGGGGAGGATCTGGACGTAGACCTCGGGATGCCCGAGAAACCAGAAGAGGTGTTGCCAAAGGAGCGGAGCACCGCCTCCGCTGACCGCCACCCGCTGTCCTCCAACGATCAGGCCGTCGGGGGAAAAGAAGCTCGTTCCGGCGAGCCGATCCATGAGCTGCATGACGGCGGCGGCCTCGAGCGGCGGAAAGGCCAGGAGCATGAGGAAGGCGGTGACAAGTTCAGACCAGACGAAGATCGGGAGCCGCATCCAGCCCAGCCCCGGCGCCCGGAGCTGGAAGATGGTCGTGATCATATTGATGGTTCCCAGCAGCGAACCGGTGATGTTGAAAGCCATCCCGAGCAGCCAGACGGTCTGGCCATTGAGAACCGGGTGAAATCCCGGTCCAGAGTCGGCAAGATCCGCCAGCGGAGGATAGGAGGTCCATCCCGACTTTGCCGCACCACCCGGCACAAAAAAGCTCGCGACCATAATGACGACACCCACGAAGAAGCACCAGAAGCTCGCCATGTTGAGCCGAGGGAAGGCCATGTCGGGAGCGCCCAGCTTGAGAGGAACGATGTAGTTGCCGAACCCCGCAAAAAGCGCGGGCACGAGCGCCATGAAGATCATAATGGTCCCGTGAATCGCCCCGAATGAGTTATACAGCTGGGGCGTCATGACTCCCCCCGGAGCCATGTTCGATCCGAAGACCTGCTGCATCAGGTGCGCAAAAATGGGCACGGGCTTCCCTGGATAGGAGAGCTGCCAGCGCATGAAAATCATGAGGACGAACCCGAAGAGACCCATCAGCAGCGAGGTCACCATGTACTGGATGCCGATCACCTTGTGATCGACGGAGAAGACCCACCGTTTCCACCAGGGCAAAGGCTCCCCGTGCCCATGTTGCCCCGGTTGCACGGGATTTTCCGTCATGTGGCTGTCCATCCCTCTTCCTCCTCCGCTCCTTAAAGCTTCGTTGCGCCGACTCGAGGCGCAGCCCGCGGCCGCACGGCGGACTGCTCCCTCTTTTCCTGTATCAGGCTAATCCCAAGCCGCTCGCGGGACTATCCTGGTGCTCTCCTCGCCGTTCAACCCGAAGAGGCCCGGGCGGATGACCCGGGGAAGACCGGGATGGATCCCCGCTTCTCGCTCATGAGGCGACCCACAAAAAGGAAAGCCGGGAGGGAACTGCCGCAAGCCACTACCGACGGCTTCTATCCGCGGGCGAGAGACGTGGGAGAGGTTTCGGTGCCGGTCGGCGGCTGCTTGCCGAACTCGCACTCGTAGAGCTTGGCATAACGAACGAAAGTCGCCAGAGCCGTGACCGTGGCGATGTAGAGACCGGGAAATCCATCCAAAAAGCCTAAGCGGAAGACATACCCGCGCAAGAAGCGCCACAGAGGTCGAAGGAGAAGGTCCTTCCATTGAAAGCCAAGACCCTCGCCCTGCCGCTCTTCGGCAAACGCCGCCGCGAAAGCAGGAATCTTTCGCACATTGTCTTCGACCGTAGGGAAGGAATAGTGGAGCAGCTCTGCGCGAATTCTTTTCACCCGACCGTCCAGGATGAGCTTGTCATGCTCACGATTGCCTCCCCAATGCCCACGCTCACGCCGAAAGAGCCGAAGATTATAGTCGGGATACCAATCTCCGTGAGTGATCCAGCGGTTGAGAAACCAGGTCTTCCGGCGGAAGGACGCGCCCTCGAACTTGCTCTCGGCTCCGGAAAAGAACTCTTCAACCGCCTTTCGCATCTCCAAGGAGACTTCCTCATCTGCATCCAGCCCCAGGACCCATGGCTGAGTGGCGAGCCCGAGCGCCACGTTCTTCTGATCCCGACGACAGGTCCAGGCGCGCTCCTCCACGCGGGCTCCGAACTCCCGCGCAATCTGCGGCGTCCGATCGGTGCAGTCGTTGACCACAACGATGATCTCTTCCACCCATCCGGCAATGCTTCCGAGGCTTCTTGGCAGGTTCCGCGCCTCATTGCAGGCGATCATCGCCACGGAGATCGGCAACTTCCGCGTCCGCTCTGTTTGCATGCGTTCGCTCGTGCTTCCGATCTAGCCCGGCATGAGGCCAAAGAGGGTTCTTAGCGTGCGGGGAGGGCGGCAGGCCATGATCCGTCGAAGGAGGAACGGGTCATCCCCTACCCGGTTGATGCCGCGCTCCACCGTGCACGCAGTCCGATAGCCCGCCTCAGCCACCAGATCTCGAATCTGCGGATTCCAATCTCCATACGGGTAGGAAAAGTGGTCTACGGAACGTCCGAAGAGATCCTCCAGCTTCTTCTTGCCGTCGACGATTTCCCGACGCGCTTCGGGAAGGGTCAACCGCACGAGCGACGGATGGCTCAGGGTATGACCGCCGATTTCCTGACCGGCTTGCATCCATTCTTGGATCTGTGTCCGATCCATCAAGGCCGCCGGCTTTTCCCCGATTGCGGCATCCCAGTCGTTCGAGCCGCCGATTCGATCGGCGACCAAGAAGACAATTCCTTGAAAACCCATCTCGCGCAAGAGGGGGAGCGCTTCCTGATGAAGACTGGCGTACCCATCGTCGAACGTCAGGCCGACCCGACGCCGCATCGGCACGGCAGGCTCGATAAATTCCTCGAGCCTCACGGACGTCCAGCGCTCCGATTTCCATTCGCACAATTGCCTCGCCAAAAGCCAAGTGGGAAGGTAGAGACCGCGGAAGCGCGTCCCAAGCGGGGGAGAGCCAATCTTGTGATACATCAGGATCGGGGCTGCCTCGGCAAACCGTTTCCGGTAGGCCCAGAGATTCGTATAAGGAGGAAGCGCGTCCGGCGATGGAAGGGGGCGAGATGGGGCCATGTCCGGATCTACTCTAGATGAAGAAGGTTTCGAATCGCAAATCCCCGCTCTGTTTTGCCAGGATTTCTCCGTGAAGGACAGCGCGGCCGGAGGCGAAGCACCCGGCCCGATCCCGCCGACTGATGGCCCGCAGGGTGGGGCGGAGAGGAACCCTCTGGTGTCGATCATCATTGTCACCAGGAATACTCGCGATCTTCTCCGCGAAGCCATCCGTTCGGTCGAAGCCAGCCGGATCTCTTTTCAAACGGAGTTGGTCCTTGTAGACAACGGATCCACGGACGGCACAGCCGAGGAGATCCCTCTCGCCTTCCCGAAGGCGGTCTACTTGCGCTCTTCCCGCAACCTCGGTTTCGCCGCCGCCGTCGACCGAGCAGCGGAAAGGAGCCGGGGGAAGTATCTGTTGCTCTTGAACAGTGACGCGCGCCTCGAGCCGGACGCGCTCGAACGCGCCGTCCGATGGATGGAAGGAACTCCCCGATGCGGCGTCGCCGGAGCTCAACTCCGAAACGAGGATGGCAGCCTGCAGAACTCGATCGCCAACTTTCCGAGCCTCTGGACCGAGCTCGCCAATCGGTCGCTCCTCCGCCGTTTCTTTCCTGCTCGATTCCCCGGGAAGGAACGCCCCGCAGATCATCCGACGGTCGTCGATTCGGTGATCGGGGCCTGCTTCCTCACGCGCGCCGACCTTTGGCAACGACTGCACGGAATGGACGAAGGTTTCTTTTTCTTCCTGGAAGAAACGGACTTCTGCTATCGGGCGCGGCAAGCCGGTTTTCTCGTCTATCACCTCCCCGATGTTTACGTCTGGCACGGCAAGGGCAGAAGCGCCGCCGCCTCTCCGGCAGCGGCGCGAATCGAATACTGGCGATCCCGCTATCGCTACTTTGCCCTCCATGCTCCGCGATCGCACCAGATTTTCCTTCGCATCGCCCTGCCGGTCCGCCTCGTCGCCGAGCTGGCCGGCGACCTTGTGATCTTTCCCTTCCAGCGTGCTCGACCCCGCTTCCGGGAGCGGCTCGGTGTCCGCTGGTCTCTGCTGCTCTGGCATTTGGCAGGCATGCCGGAACGAATGGGGCTGCCTCGTGAGTAGCGCCATCCTCCAAGTCGATTCTCTGCTCAGCGGAGGAGGAACAGACGTGCAAGCGATTCTCCTGGCCGCCGGGCTTGAGCGGCTGGGATGCTCGGTCGCCTTGGCCGGGCCGCCCGGAGGGGCGCTATCGCGCGAGGTTGAAAAGCGAGGGATCAAGATTCTTCCCCTCCCACGCGACAAGACGGGCCTCGTGCTCTCTCTTGCGAGATGGATCCGTCGCGGAGGCTTCTCGGTCATCCACGCGCATCATGGCCGGGACTATTGGCCCACCATCCTGGCTACGCGTCTGGCCGGAGGCCGGGCTTCCGCTCTCCTCACGCGCCATATGGCAAAAAGCCCAAGCTCCTGGCCGAGCCGAAGATTTCTCCTGAATGCCTCTAGCGGGATGATTGCGGTATCGCAATTTGTCTATCGCGTATTGACGGAGGGCGACTATGAGCCGGAGTCGACCGATCCGGAGCGCCGCGCCCGCCCTCCGATGCAAGGAGATCTCTCCAAGATCCAGATGATCCCTCCTGGGATCGAGGTCGAGCGGTTCGTGCCGAGGGAAGAGACCAGGGAAAGGCTTGCCTGGGGGTTTGGCCCCGAGCATCGGATCTTTGCCCTCGTCGGTGGCTGCTCTTTTCCCTATGGCAAAGGGCAAGAGGTCTTTCTGCAAGCAGCCGCCCTCGTGCATGCGCGTCTGCCAAAGACTCGCTTCCTCCTCTTGGGCAGCGGCACCATGCAGGGCTATCTCGCGGAGAAGGCGCGGAGCCTGGGACTGGAGGGGAAAGCTCTTCTCCTCCCCCATTGCGCCCGAATGCCGGAATTCCTGAATTCGATCGACTGCCTGGTGCGGCCCGGCGTGGGAACCGAGGCCCTAGGACTGGCGATCCTGGAGGCCATGGCGTGCGGCAAGCCCGTGATCGCCGGGGCGATCGACGGGATCCCCGAAGCCTTTGTTTCCGAAGCCTGCGGCAAGCTCTTGGCCCACTCTACGCCCGAAACGCTTGCCTCGGCCATGGAGGAGATCGCCCAGCGGGAGGTCCTTACCTTCTCCGAGCGCCTGGCGCTTCACGAGCAGGTCGCCCAACAGTTTTCGTCCGAAATCCTGGCGGAACGGACCCTCGCGCTCTATCGCCGCCTTGCCTCTTGAACGATTCGACGGGACGGCTTTCCAAAAACAGACCGTTTACTGGGTAATGGCCTCGTCGGCCCAGAGCCAGAGGGTAATCGTCTGATTGTGATGGCCGATCGTTCCCGCAACCGTCGTGCCGGTTTCCCCGTATGTGGATGCCCCAACGACCGCGACATGTTCCCCGAGCTCGTCGCGAATCGCCCGCACCTCGTCCGTCCCGGAGCCCAAGCGGAGCGCCTGCTGATGGCAAAGGATGCAATTAAAGACGACGACCGCCGCGACTCTTTTCGGGCTTCCCGCGTCGGCCAGCGCCCGCCGGACTGCCAAGCGAACCGATTCGACACGGCTCGGCGCATCCGCCTCCAACAGGGTCAATCCACTGCCCTTGGGAATCGCGGAAAAGAAGACAATGGAGCCGTCCTCCTGAATGAGGGCCGGGCTGCGGACCTGCCAATACCCTGCCGTAACCTCAATGATCCCCATCGGATTGCTGCTGAAGCGCTGCTGCGCCTCCCTCCAACTGGAGGCGCCGACCAGCTCTGCATAAACGTCGGCCGCCGGACGGTGGTTCAGGGTTTTGACCACCCTGCCCTCACTTTCCGTAACGAAGGCCCCTTTGGCGTCCACCGGCCGAAAGGCGTTGGCCATGCCGACTCCGTTCTTCAGCGTCGTGGCGATGCCCAGGAGAGAGAGCGCTCCCTTGTCGATCCCCCCGTCCCCGTGGGCATAGGTTTCCGTGATCCGATCTAGGTAGAGCCGGTCGGCTGCCGTCCCTCCCACGACACGGGCCCCTCGACCCACCGCCCGAGAGATGCCCCGCAGGACGGCTTCCTCCGTTCCGACACTCGAATGACCGACGAGCAGAGTAAACGGATTGGCTCGCAGCATCTGCGAAGCGCGCTTGCCGGTAAAGCCGATATAGAGCAACTCGGGACTGAAATCAGCCCCGTCGAAAGCCTGTCGCGTCAGCTCCTGCGCCCTCTCTTCCTCTTGCCCGTCGATCTTCCCCATCACCACGCACGGAGCGAGCACGTCCCCGCGCTGCTCGATCGTCAGAAGGAGAATCCCCTCTGTAGAAAGGTTCCCCTGCTCACCATTGAAATGGCCCGCACAGGACAACCTCCAGGAATGACCGCCCAAG
>JAQUAR010000270.1 GCA_028687155.1 Methylacidiphilaceae bacterium
GTCTCGAACACACGTTCGAAGTCGCTCCTCGCCACTTCGGCGTCACTGACGCGCAGGCGCTTCGCGACTTCCTCGACTACCGACTCAGGGTGCTGAGGCTGGAGTTGCTCGTGGTCCCCGACCAAGACAATCCAGCTCCCTGCCTGTATCGGCACAGCCAGTTCGCTCGCCGTGCAACGCGCTGCTTCATCGACGATGACTAGATCGAAGGGCGTGGATGTCAAACCGAGCGAAGAGCGGCCAAGCCCGACGCAGGTGCCTGCGACAATCTGGCGCGTGCCAGCCAGAAAGGTCTCGAAGCTGCGATGTTCGGTGGACACACTACCGATGAAGTCCCGGGCGATCGCTGCTACGGACTGATAGCGCGCGATCCTGTCCGGGCTCGGCCGCTCATCTCGCGGAAGTCTCTGGATGCAAGCGGAAACGATCTCGCGAATGATCAAGTCAGGTGATGCATCGGCGGCAATAGCCGTATCTATGTTCAGCGGAATGAGTTGTTGCCCGATCGTTTCGCGCAGCGATGCGACGCGCTGGGCGTGGTTGGCGTCACCGGCCAGTTCCGCCATGCGCGTGGCCACGGGTCGGATCGCGTGTTCGATTTGGGCGAGTTGCGTCGCCAGCGCATCGGGGATGCCGAGTCCGCGAGCTGCAACGCTGAGCCTCTCGCGAAGCTCGGCGCGAAAGCGATCCTTCTGAAGCTTCTCAACCCGCTCGACATGAAACGGCAGGAGCCGATCCGAGACCACGCCCTCGTTGCCCACCCGCAAGATGCTCGGGGCGTCCCCGGTCTTGGCAAACAACCTCAGAACGGATTCCGCCGCATTGTTCACGGCCTCATGGGCCTGGCTGGCGAGCAAAACGTTGCGCGCGAGGCCATATGTCAGCGCCGCATGGACGAGCGCCGCGATGAACACCGTCTTGCCGGTGCCCGGCGGACCCTGGGTCAATGCTAGCGGGCGGGTGGCGAGCACGTCAGACAGCGCGTCAGCCTGCTGATCGTTGAGGCCGTATTGTTCTTTCAGGCGTTCAGAGGGGATGCGATCCATGAGCATGCGCGGAGTGGTTGGCATCCGCGGATCGAGAACTTGAATCAGGTCACGCGCACGTGACGTCCGTCCGACAATCCGCTTCACAGCGGATTGTCTCCGATCGAGGCTCTTCTGTTCCATCCAACTGCGGAATCTCAACTCCTGGCCCTGTTCGACCAGCGATGGTCCACCACGCTGATGCGGGCGATAACTCTCGATGAAAATGAAGTCCGGTTTGGATCGCTGGAGATCGAGATGGCCGATCGGTCGCCAGTTGCCATGTCGATCTTCCCGTTCCACCGACACCCGATCGTTGCGATTGAAATCAAACGAGCCGCTCAATAGGTCGAAGTGCGCCTTGTGCCGGCTCGCAGAACGGTCATAGCCGCTATCCTCGGATACCTGCCCATAGGTTACCAGTTCGCCTTCCGCCTCAATCAACGCCTGCCAAAGCCTACCAACATCCACATTGCCCGTGGGAGTGGGCGCTGTGGCGATCGCTTCGACAAGATTGTCCTCGGGCGGCTCGCCGGACATTGCGTCCGATCCGATCGTAAGATTGTCTTCCACGTCTGTTTCGGCTTCGCTCGCCGGCTGCGGAGTGAGCTCTTGGGTGACGTCCTCCCGCTCAAATAGCATACGAAGCTCGCTGAGATCCGCGATGGCCGCTGACTCGACAACCACGCCGGCATTGGTGCTGCCGAACTCGAAGCGTGTCAGGAGTCTTATCCGGCCTTGGTCGACGGGGCGACGCACGAGGGAGACTGGCGCGCTGCTGGGGTCAAGCTTGACCTCGATTTCCTCGCAGGCGCCTCGAATGATCAGACCACGGCCCCAAGGCGTGCGGCGTAGATAGAGTTTGCCTTCATCCGGCAATAGCGCCCCCGGTGACACATGTGGGGTCCGCAACACGATGCGCTCAGCGGATGCCTCTTCGCTCGCGGGCTTCTGCAGCGCGTCGATGATCGGCAGCAGCGTCGCATTCGGAGGGACTGCCGTCCTGATGTCGGCGATTGCGCGCCGCACTTGTTCCGTACCTTCGGATTCCAGGCCCGCAAGAAGTTCTTCCGCGATAGCCGTGATCGCAAAGCAGTCCCGCTCATAACGTCCGCCCGCCTCGGGCGCGTAGCGACGGTTGGCGATTTCGCCGTCGCTCGCAACGGAAAAATCTACCAAATCCACCAATATCGGTTGACTAGGAGCGGCCGGATCGACGAGGATGTTGGACGGCTTTAGGTCCCCGTGCGCGATACGCTGTTCGTGTAGCTTTTCGACCCGATCTGCCAAGGCGCCGATGAGCGCGAGCCGCGCTTCCTCGTCGAGTGCATGATCTTGTACGAGAACAGTCTCCAGATCCGGCAGATCGATCCATTGCTGGACGATGACGATTGCATCGCCGAGCCAGATGGCTTCGCATATCTTGGGGCAGCCATCGGGCTCAAGCGTCGCCAGTTCGGTCGTGCGATCGAGGAAGTCGAGGATGCGCGGGCCCTCGCGCTGCTGATCCCCCCAGGCCGCACGCTTCCAGACCTTGACCAGGACGCTGCCGTCATCACGACGGCAGCGCCAGCGCATCCCCGTCTCATCATCCCGCAACATGCCCGCATCGTCCGGCGGATAGGCAGAATACAATTGATACTGGCTTTTGATCGCGCCCTTGTAGCGTTCCAGCCCCTCGATTACTTCAGCGGGCGTCGGACGAATTGCGGTCGCCGCGTTAAACATCGCCAGCGCCTCACCAGCGTCTGCATACCGCTGCTTGGGTTCCCAGGCGAGGGCTTTGGCGAACCAGCCGTATAACTCCGCAAAATCACCCGCGGCATCGATGCTGGAGTTCCATTCAGGGAATCCGTTGGGCGACCTGGGGCTGGTTCCCAACAGGATACGATGCATGGCCACTGCGGTCAGGAAAACGTCGCGACGTTTGGGACTGCCCACGTCGCCGAATTCGTCTTCCGGCAGGCGGCCCGCGGAGAGAAATTGGAAGCGCGCCTCGCCGAGCGAGCGCATGTCAGGATAGCTGGCGGCCATAAGGTGGGACAGCTTGACCGTTGAAGGCCGCTGCAACCAGATACTGTGTTGGCCAAGGTCCAGATGCGACGCCTCGGCGACGTGCAGCGCATTCACCGCCGTCAACAA
>JAQUAR010000017.1:0-8605 GCA_028687155.1 Methylacidiphilaceae bacterium
CACCGGCATGCCCTGCACACGGCAGCTGACCACCCCTCCGACAGAGTCCCCCGCCTTCCGGGCCTCCTCGACCAGGGCAACCGCACGGGGAAGGGTCTCTGGATCGGGCCAGCGGAGTGCGTTTGCCTCGATCAATTTCTCATCGAGGGAAGAAGACGGATCCGGTGCCGACAGGCCTTGCACCTCCGAAACGTAGGCTACGATTTTAAGAGAAGGAAAAACCCGGTGCAGGAACTGTCCGGCCACGGCACCGCCGGCTACCCGCCCGACGGTCTCGCGGGCGGATGCCCGCCCGCCTCCCATCCAATTCCGGATCCCGTATTTTGCCCGATAGGTGTAATCGGCATGGCTGGGCCGGAAGACCTCCCGCATCTCTTCATAAGCCTCGGGCCGGGCGTCCTCGTTTCTCACCCAGAGGAGAATCGGCGTCCCCAAGGTGAGCCCTTCAAAAATCCCGGAAAGGATCTCTACCCGATCGCTTTCCTTCCGCTGCGTGGTGAGCCGGCTCTGACCGGGTCTGCGCCGGTTCAACTCGCGTTGGATCTCCTCCTCCGAGAGAGGCAGGCGGGGCGGGCAGCCGTCGACCACCACGCCGACCCCGCCCCCATGTGATTCGCCCCAAGTGGTAATTCGAAAGAGGTGGCCGAAGGTATTAGGCATGTCTTATCGTTCCTATCGCGAGCGCGACAAAAAGTTTACCACAATTTTGGGCGCCTGTTCGGAATTTGGCATGATGGCGAGGAAGCTGGGCGAGGAGATGGGATTGTCGCGACCGCCGATCGGTCCTGCGCGAGAGAAGAGCCGGGATCTGGCCGGTTCGGTAGGGCGGCATCTTGTGCTCGTCGGGATGATGGGTTGCGGAAAGAGTCTTCTGGGCCGCTGGCTAGGCCGGCGGTCCGGCTTGCCGATCTACGATCTGGACCGGATCGTCTCCCAGCGGGAGCATCGCTCCATTTCGGCGCTCTTCGAGGAGAAGGGGGAACTCTATTTTCGACAGAGAGAGGCCGAGGCCCTGCGCTGGGTGCTTTCCGCGCCCGCAGGGATTCTCTCGACCGGCGGGGGCACGTTTGCCTTTGCGGGAAATCGCCGTCTGCTCCTGGAGCACGGTGTCGTCTTTTACCTTGAGGCTCCGGTCGATCTCCTGGAGGCGCGACTTCGCAAGAGCCGAGGGCGGCCTCTCCTGGCTTCCTCGACCGACCGGCGCCAGACTCTCCTGGAGCTTTTGGGGAGGCGGGAACCCTTTTATCGGTTGGCTCACGTCACGATCTCTGTCGCCGAACGGAGCAGAGAGGAGGTGGGTGAGCGGATCTGGCAGACCTTTTGCGACCGGATAGGAGGGGCAACGTGAGGACAAGGGTAGCATTTTTAGGAGCGGGCCGCATTGCCCGAGCCTTGGCGGGAGGCCTGTTGCGAAACGAAGAGGACTCGTGGGAACTGGTTGCTTCCACCCGGACCCGCGAGAGCGGGGAAACCTTTGGCAGAGCGTTCCCGCAGGCGCGTCTCTATCCGGAGGAGCGCAATCGCGATCTCGTCCAGGAGAGCCAGATCATCTTTCTTTGCGTGAAGCCCCAGGAGGTTCGCGGCGTTCTGCAGCAGATCCGGCCGGCGACCGCCGGTAAATGGATCATCTCCGTGGCCGCCGGGATTTCCCTTGCCGCAATGGCGGCGGAGGTCGCGCCTTCGGCTCGGCTCCTTCGTGCGATGCCTAATCTCCCGTCACTCCTTGGCCGAGGGGTCACTCCCTACTGCCTTGGTCCGGGCTGGGGCGCTGACGATCGGGAGCGAGCGAAGAAGCTGCTGCAACGGTTTGGGGAGGCCGTCGAGATCGAGGAGAGGTTTTTTCCCCTCCTCACGGTGCTCGTCGGTTGCGGACCCGCCTATTTTTGCGCCTTTCTCGCGCCCCTGTTTCGTTTCGCCGCAGAGTCGGGTCTGCCTGCCGCCGCGGCCCGACGGATGCTCTTGGCAACCTTTTCGGGAACCGCGGAGCTTCTCAAGCAGACCAGTCTCGATCCTTCCGAGGCGGTTCAGGAGAGCCGAACGCCGGGAGGGATTACCCATGCGGCCTTGACGATCCTGGAGGAGGGGGAGTGGCAGGAGACGTTGCGGAGAGCCTTGGACGCTGCTTGGAGTCGAGCGAAAACCCTGGAAAAGACGTGAAAAAGGAGTGAGGGACGCATTATGGCATTGCAGAACTATATCCGACTCGACGATGCCCTCTGCGCTTATGTGCGCACTCACCAGAGCGGCGCGGGCGATCCGCTCTTTCTCGATCTTCGGGAGGAGACGATGCGGCTGGGCGCCGTTGCGGAGATGATGATTCCGGAGGAGGAGGCGGCCCTGCTTTCCATTCTGGTCGGCACGATGCGCGCCCAGCGAGCGATCGAGATTGGAACCTTCACCGGGGCGAGCGGCCGCGCGATCGCCCGAGGCTTAACCGAGGGCGGAAAGCTCTTGAGCTTGGATCGAAGCGAAGAGTGGACCCGGATTGCTCGGGCTTTTTGGCGAAGAGCCGGGGTGGACGACCGGATCGAGCTGCGCCTCGGGCCGGCTCTTTCCAGCCTGGAAGAGCTTGAGGCGGACTCCTCCTTCGATTTTGCCTTCGTCGACGCCGACAAGACGAGCTACGAAGCGTACTACGAGGCACTTCTGCCGCGGATGCGACCGGGGGGGCTGCTCGTATTCGATAATATGCTCCGGGAGGGGCGGGTTCTCGGGGGAGACCTGCGGCACGATCCCGATACCGAGGCCATCGCCCGCTTGAACGACAAGCTGCGCGAGGATTCCCGCATCGAAGGCGTGCTCCTCCCGGTCGCCGATGGAATCTACCTCTGCCGGAAGAAGCGGCAGGAATGGGACCTCTTGCCGGAGTAGAATTGATATGACATCTTAGGGCCATGTCGATGATCCACCCGTCGCAGGACTTTGCCCGAGATGTCTTGGAGAGGAGCCATGCGGTTCCGGTGCTGGTCGATTTCTGGGCGCCCTGGTGCGGCCCCTGCCGGATCCTCGGTCCCATGCTGGAGCGACTCGCAGACCGAGCCAAGGGCCGCTGGGAGCTCGTGAAGATCAATACCGAGGAGTCGCCGGAGTTGGCCCAGCAGTACGAAGTCTACAGCATTCCGGATGTTCGCCTGTTTGTCGGAGGAAAACCGGTGGACGGATTTGTGGGAGCCCTTCCAGAGGCACAGATCGAGCAGTGGCTCCAAAAGGCGATTCCGATTCCGCGTTCGGCTCGCTACAAGGAAGCGGAACGCCTCTTTGCCGAAGGAGAATGCAAGAAAGCCGCGGAACTTCTGGTCCGGGAGCGAGAGGCGGGAGTCCGCGATCCCGACGCCTCTCTGCTCTACGCGCGCGCGGCCATCTGCTCCGATCCAAAGGAAGCCTTGGAAGCCCTTGGCCCGGACGCGGCTTCGCAAGATCCTCAAGTCGCGGAAGCGGTCCGCGAGTTGGGGCAAGCTCTCCTCTCGCCCTCTCCATCGGAAGAAAGCGCGGACTCTCGGGTTTCTCGCCATCGGCAAGGTTGGGAAGCCCTTCGGGATGGGCGGCCGGAGACAGCCCTGGAGCTTTGGATCGGTCTTCTGGAAGAAGAGAGAAATTTCCGGGAGGGGCAGCTTGCGAGGATCTGTCGCGTCCTTTTTCAAGTGCTGGGATGGCGCCATGCCCTGACGGAACGGTTCAGCCGGCGCTTTTCCGCGGCGGTACATATCTAGCCGCAGGATAACGGTTGTGAGCCACGCCGGCTAGCCGGAGGGTGAAGAATCGAGATCGCCTTCGTCTTGAGCCAAGTAGATCAGGCAGAGTGCGGTGACGGCGAACATGCGGGCGGCGACGCCGAGCAGAGGGGATAAGGCCCCCCGCCAGAGCTGGAACCATTCGCCCGCCGCAATCAAAAAGAAGAAGAGCCACTCCGCCAGGGCACAGGTGAGGCCGGCCACTGCCCATGTCTTCGCGTGGGAAAACTGTTGGCGGCTTCCCGGCCAAGCGCAGACCAGCTTTATGCTTCCCAGGAAACAGAGCAGGGCCGTGCCGAGTTCCCAGGCCACCAGCCCGCCAAAAAGGAGTCGGCGAACGAGGGGAGATCGTATGACACGGAAGCTCAAAGGGGAACTGGCAGGGACGGTGTCCATGGAAAGGACGTGGACCAGATAGGTCCAGTTCGCGGAGGGATCTGCGATGTTGTCGATCGCCGCAAGGAGGAAATAGACACCGATCAAGAACGGCAGGATCGTCTTGGAGGTCCGGAGGACCAGGAGCAAGGAGGACATCGACCTCGGGCTTACTTCCCTTTGGCAAAATGGTTGCGGGCTTCTGCGATGTCGGCGGCGATCTGTACGCGAAGCTCCTCAAGGCTCGCAAAGCGCTTTTCCGGCCGCAAAAAGTGCCAATGATCCACCTCCATCTCAATGCCGGCGAGGTCTCCAGCGAAGTCCAGGATGTGGACTTCGAGGAGAGGAGCGGATCCGGATCCCAAGGTCGGCCGCCGGCCGTAATTTGCTACCGCGATCCATTCTTCGGGGATTCGCGCCCGGCAGGCGTAAACCCCTTCGGGGGGGAGAAGTTGGGTGATCCCCGTCAGGTTGGCGGTGGGAGCTCCCAGAAGATGGCCGATGCCGGCCCCGGGGGCCACCTTGCCGAGGATCGCATAGCTTCGTCCCAGCCATCGCTCGGCCTCCTCGAACTTTCTCTGCCGAATTGCTTCGCGGATCCGGCTGCTGGCTACGCGGCTGCCATCTTCCAGAAGAGGCGGAACGATCCGCGTCGTAAATCCTCGTCTGGAGCCGAGTTCTCGAAGCCGCTCCACGTTTCCTTTCGCGCCGTGACCGAAGCGAAAATCCTTGCCGACGACAATGGTCTGCAGGTTAGGAAAGATCCGGAGGATCTCTTGCAGAAAATCCTCCGGCGAAGACTCCCGAAGCCTCCGGTCGAAAGGAATCACGAGTACCCGTCCCGGTCCGGCCGACGTCAGCAGACGGGCTTTTTGCGCCGGCGTCGTCAGCCGTGGGGGAGCCTCTTCGGGGCGTATCACCGAGAGAGGATGCGGTTCGAAGGTGAGTACGCCGCAGGTTCCTGCGTCGGAGCTACAAGCGAGCAGTTGACGGAGGACTTCCTGATGGCCTCGGTGAACCCCGTCGAAGAAGCCGATCGAAATGTGACGAATTTCCGGATGCGGCGTTTCTTCGAAAAGCGATGAGGCCTGAGCCTGTCTGCTTGTCTCCTCCATGGAATCACAGTTTCCTCATCCCCCTCTTCCGCGAAGCTACCGTCGCCGGATGCGGGAGACCTCGGGCAGAGGCAAGACGTGAGGCAGTAGCTCCTCCGCACGCTGCATCTGCTCCAACGCCGAAAAGGAGAGCGCCCCATCCACCGTGAAGTTTCCCGATTGGAGTCGGCGAAGTTCGGCGAGATGGGCCCCGCATCCGAGGGCGAGGCCGATATCGTGGCAATAGGTCCTTACGTAAAAGCCCTTGCGGCAAAAAATCTCGAAGCCGAGAAGCGGCGGCTTCCATTCGAGGATCTGGTAGGAGAAGACATGGACCATGCGGGGCGGGCGTTCGATGACCTTTCCTTCCCGCGCCAGCTTGTAGAGAGGTTTCCCGTGGTACTTGATCGCGGACACCATAGGCGGAACTTGCAGGAACTCCCCGGAAAATTTGGCGAAGACCGCCTCCAACTGCTCCAGAGAGAGCGGCGGAACGGGGTGCTCTTCTAAAATTTGGCCGTCGGCATCCTGCGTGTCGGTGATCTGGCCCAGGCGCATCACGCCGCGATAGCGCTTGTCTTCGGCCATGAGGAGATCTTGAATGCGCGTGGCCTTGCCGAGAACGAGGACGAGCAGCCCGGTCGCCAAAGGGTCGAGCGTTCCACAATGGCCGACTTTTCGCAGCCCGAATCGGCGGCGGAGAAAATCCACCATATCGTGGGATGTGCATCCCTTCGGTTTGTCCAAAGGGAGAACTCCGTCAATTTCCATGGAGAGAATGTTCCAATGAGCTTAGGAGGGGGGAGCGTAAAAGAGGAAGGATCTGCGCGAGCAGCTCCTTTTCGACTTCCACCACGGGCAGCGAAGCGCGAGCTCCCGAGGCGTTGCGATGGCCTCCTCCTCCAAAGTGAGCGGCAACGGACCGGATATCGATCGCGGGAATCGACCGGAGACTGACGCGAGTGAGTTGCGGGCCGATTTCCTCAACCATAAAGGCCACTTGAACGCTCTGCACGAGTTGAAGATAGTTCAGAAAGTTCTCGACCTCGAGTGAAGTCGTGCCCGTTTTTGCGTAGAGGCCGGCGTCGAGGCGATAAAAAGCGATTCGATTTTCCGCGGCAAAGCGGGTCCGGTTCAGGATCTCGCGCAGAAGGTCGAAGCGGTTGAGCGAAAAGTTCCGGAAGGTACGCCAAGAAAGGAGTTCCGGATCGGCCCCCGAACGGATCAAGGTCGCGGCAAGCTCCAAGGTTTCTGGACGGAGAGGCCGAAAGGAGAAGGAGTTGGTATCGGTCAGGATCCCGACGTACAAAGCAGCCGCCGCTTCGGCACACAGAGGAAGACCGAGATCCAGAGCCGTCCGGGCGATGATTTCAGCGGTTGCGAGCGCCCGCGAATCGATCCAGTTGATCGCGGCGTAGCCCGGATTATCGGGATGATGGTCGATATTGGCGTCCGGCCGAACTCTCCATCCCTGGAAGTGCTCTCCGAGGCGCTCCGGGGTCGAACAGTCGACGGCAATCACTTTCGGGGAACCGACCGGCGGTTCGACCGGAGTTTTCTCGACGGAAATAGAGCCCGCGAGATACGCATAGGCATCGCTCGGCCCGTCTTCGTTGAAGACGCGTGCCTCTTTCCCCATTGCCTTTAAAATCAGGGCTAAGCCGATCGAGCTCCCAAAGGCATCCCCATCGGGACGAACGTGGGAAAGGATGACGAACTGGTTGTTTTCTCGAAACAGCTCAGCCAGCTTGCGCAGCGACTCCGACATCGGCTTTCTGTTGCACAGGGAACACTACGAGCGCAAGCTTCTCTTGTTTTTTCGGCCGCTTTCCGGAAGACGGGAGAAAAAGGTTTATGGGCGCATTCGGGCGTAGAGTGAGAAGATCTCTGCTTCGCCTGTTGGACTTTTTGGTCTTCGTCGCTTTCTGTGTAGGCATGGTTCTGCTGATCCGGAATCATCTCGGTCAGAAGGAGAAGGTCGTGGTGGAGGGACGAAAAGGACCGCTCTGGGAGATTCTGCCGAACGGCGAATCCCACCGGTGACCGGAGCCTGCCGCTCCTCCCCGGAGGGAGGCGCAGGGGCTCAAGCGCCGGCCGCTCCGCAGCCTGATCCCCCGGGAAGGGAGGGGAAGCCGCGCGTCCCGCCGAGTCCGAACGAGGTTGGCGCCGATTACTCTTGTGAGGAAATGGGCGAATTTGTAGGCTACGGTAGCTTGTAGGATGTGAATCATAGGCTGGGATTAACGCGAAAGAAGGAGGGACCATGCGGATCGGAAAAAGCATTCTGGCTGGGGCGCTGCTACTTTGCGCAGGCGTGATGGGGCTTCGTGCGGAGGAAAAGCAGGAGGTTACCCTTAAGGGAGAGCTTGTTGATCTCTACTGTTATCTCGACCATGGTGCGGCAGGAGATAAGCATTCGAGCTGCGCCAGGAAATGCATCAACTTGGGATTGCCGGTAGGGCTCAAGGGGGACGATGGCAAGCTCTATATGCTCACGGGAGAGCATAAACCGCTAAAAGCCTCCGAGATTCCCAAGACGGAAAAGGTTACCGTCAAGGGGAAGCTGGTCAGCGCTGAGGGTTACAATCTGGTCGAGGACGCCGAATTCGAGCGCTAGGGGTTCGAGGCGGTTGTTTCGAGCCGTTCCGCTGCGGCCGGGGCTCCTTCTGTAAGAGAAAAGGCAAGGAGACCGGATATTTATTCTTTGTGAAGCGAGGCTGGATGCCCGCAGGCAAGGCATGTAGCCCGGCTGGCGCGACATGGTGGTTGACTGCATCTTGCGGTGCCGCGGGATGCTCCCCGCGACCGCTCCGGCGCGAGTAGAAGATTGGTTGTGAACGAATTCCGGGCATTTTTGGATACGCTCAAGCAGCCGGAGTACGTACATGTACTTCTCCATCCCATTCCCGTTTATGGGCTTGCTACGGCATTGGCCGCGTATCTCGCCGGTCTGGCCTTCAAGAGCCGGGCAACGCAGGTCGTGGCTCTTGCCCTCATCGTTCTGACTTCGGCCTCCGGTTGGGTCGTGCAGCACTACGGCGAGGAGGGGACGGATCGGGTGGAGACCATGATCACGCAGAAGCAAAAGGCTTGGTTGGAGGTCCACGAAGAGCGCGGCGAAAGAACGGTATGGATGCTCTACGGAACGGCCGCTATCGCGGCCGTGACCTTGGTCTCCTCCGCTCTCTTCCCCAAGGGACTGAGCTTTTTTTCTTCCGCAACCGTGCTGGCCGCATCCGCCTCTCTCTTTTTGGGGCTCTGGACGAGCCATGCGGGAGGTCAGATCCACCACAAGGAGTTTTATTCGGGCCCCCCTCCGGAGGCGGAAAAGAAGTCCCGCGGCCAAAAGAGCTCACCGCCTGAGCCCGAGACGGCTGCACCTCCTGGCGAGAGTTCCGGGCCTCC
>JAQUAR010000017.1:8615-12911 GCA_028687155.1 Methylacidiphilaceae bacterium
GGAGAGCGAGCTGCCGCAGCAGGAGGCTCCGCCGTCCGAAGAGAAACCGCCGCAATGAGACATGCCGCCTAGTCGGCGGTCAGACGACCGGAGGCGATCCGGTAGACCGAAGCGGCAGCGGTTTGGAGGAGCGGGGAGGGTTGGGCGGTGAAACAGAAGGCAATGCCTTCTTCCAGGTTGATTCTGACGAGGCGTTCCAGCAGGGCCTCTCGCGGCAAACGGGGCAGTCCTTCTAACGGCCGCTCCAGAAGAAGGAGTCGAGGCCGCGGTGCCAGAGCGCGACCGAGCGCGAGCCAGCGCCGCTCGACCGGGGAGAGGTTCCCGGCCTGCGCCGAAAGCCGCTCTTCCAGAGGCAGGAAGCGGAAGAGCCAGGTGGGAAGCGAGGAGCCTGGGGAGCGGCGAAGATTCGCCTCCACCGACTTTGCCGTGTCATAACCCTTGTCATCGCTCTCTTCCTCTGCGAGCAGGGAGAGCCCATGCATCCTTGCCCAGCCGGGCGTGGATCGCTCGAGATCCTGACCGAGGAAGAAGACATGGCCGGTCTGCGCGGGGCGATCGCCCGCGAGGGTCTCTAGGAGGGCTCGTTCCAGAATCGGCGGCGCGTCTTGCGCCGCGGCGAGAATCGCCACGAAGCCCGAGGGACGAACCATCAGCTTCGGGACGTGGAGCGGAGGAAGTGGCGGGAGGGAGAGGATGAGGTTTTCCGCGCGAAGCAAGGGAAGCTGGTCTTTCTCGGGAGCGGCATGTTCGCGACGCATTTCCGTTATCCTCTCTCCCGTCCGAGCTCCGAAGCAAGAGGTCGAGAGCATGGGCCGGATGAGGGAGACGGCGTGAGAAAAACGCTTTTGACGCCGATCGGTTCCTTGCGCAAGATCATTTCCGCAATGAGCAAGACCGAAGCTCCGCTGGGAAAAGTAAATCTCCGAACCCCGGCCGTCATGAACCTCGTTCAAGCGGAGGTGGATCAGCACTATCGAAGTCCTCTGGTCGAGTACCTTCAGGGGACAGGAGGGTGCTTGTCCGCGGGGGGGTTGACGGTACGCCTCGCGAAGGCATTCGGCTTTTGCTACGGGGTCGAGCGGGCGATCGATCTGGCCTATGCAACCACCAAGGTGTTTCAAGGTCGGCGTATTTTTCTCTTGGGAGAGATCATTCACAATCCCGAGGTGAACGACCAGTTGACGGCCTTGGGAATTCAACGCCTTCACGAGCTCGGAGGGGAATCGGATCTCGACAATCTCGATGCTTCGGATGTGGTGATCGTTCCTGCTTTTGGAGCCCAGGTGAAGACGATGGCGCGCATCGCTCAGATCGGCTGCCAAATCGTCGATACCACTTGCGGAGACGTGATGACGGTATGGAAGCGGGTCCGGCAGTACCGGCGGGAGGGAGTCACTTCGATCATTCATGGAAAGGCCTGGCACGAAGAGACCAAGGCGACCGCTTCCCGGGCCGTGGGGGAGGAGGGCACGGGACACTATCTGGTCGTATACGATTTGGCCGAAACCGATCTCGTCTGCGAGTATATCCGCAAAGGAGGAAACAAGGAGAATTTCCTTCGTAAGTTTCAAGGAGCCATCTCGCTTGATTTCGACCCCGATATCCATCTGCAGTTTGTCGGAGTGGCGAATCAGACGACGATGATGCGTGGGGAGACCGAAGAAGTTCAGCGCCGTATCCGTCAAGCGATCGTCGATCGATATGGATCGGAAAAGCTCCTCGACCATTTTCGCTTTTTCGACACCATTTGTGGAGCGACTCAGGAGAGGCAGGACGCTCTGCGCGAGATGCTCGATCGGCGGAAGCTCGACCTCTTGATCGTGGTGGGCGGCTACAATAGCAGTAATACGAGCCATTTAGCGGAAATGGGCGAAAGCCGGCTTCCGACCTATTTCCTCAAGAACGCGGAAAAGATCATCTCTACTTCGCACATTCAACACTGGGACTTGCATAAGGGGTGCGAGGTGCTCACCGATCGGTGGCTGCCCGACGGCAATGTGGAGATCGGGATCACGGCTGGTGCCTCTTGCCCCAACAACCTGATCGAAGAAACGATCCGGCGCCTGTATGAGTTGCGCGAGGTCGATGTGGCGGCGATTCTTCCGGTCCATGCCAGCTAGGAGCGCGCTCGTCCCCGAAAAAAAGCAACGGAGGAAGACAAATGAATAGAGTTCAAACGGTGGAGAAGGCTCCGGAGGAGGGAGATCGAGTTGTCTTCGTGCGCCAGGGTGAGTTTGCCAGAGAAGGAGTGTCTCAGGAGGAGTTCGAAGGGGCCAAGCTTTCCACCCTGATTTGGCGAGAGGCGGGACGACGGATCGCCTATGTCGGACTGGGAACCGGACCCGTGACGGCCGATCTGTTGCGCAAGGCCGCAGGGACCGGAACCAGGCTTCTTCGGAAGCTGGGCGGAGAGGAGATCCACCTCGACTGCGTCGCCTATCCCGAATTGGCCGGGTTCGCCGTGGAAGGAGCCTTGCTCGCCGCTTACCGGTTTGAAGATTTTCGAATGCCCGACGCTCGCAAGAAATCGACCCTGCGGACGCTCACCGTGGCAGTCGGCAAGGGAGAGGGGGAGTCTCGTCCGGAAGTCGAGCGGTCGACGATCGTGGCGGAGGCGGTCAACTACGTTCGCCAGATCGGGAATCAGCCAGCCAACGTCATCACGCCCGCGGCTCTGGCGGATAAGGCCCGGGAACTTGCTGCCGACTGCCGCCTCCAATGCCATATCTTGGGTCCACAGGAGTTGGAGGACGGCGGATTCGGCGGCATACTCGCGGTGGGAAAGGGATCGGACAATCCTCCTCGGTTGATCGTCCTCGAGCACCGGCCGACGGATGGAAAACCGATCGTTATCGTCGGAAAAGCGGTCACGTTCGACTCGGGTGGAATATCGATCAAGCCCGGGGAGCACATGGACGAGATGAAGTTTGATAAGATGGGCGGCAGTGCGGTCTTGGGAATTTTGCGGGCGGCGAGCCGCCTCGGCTTGCGCGTGCCGCTTGTCGGTGTCGTGGCCAGTGCCGAAAACATGCCGAGCGCTCGCGCCTATCGTCCTGGGGACGTGATCCGCAGCTACAGCGGCAAAACCATCGAGGTGCTCAACACCGATGCCGAAGGAAGAATCCTCCTGGCGGATGCTGTCGGCTATGCCGTGAAGCAGTTTGATCCGCGCCTTCTTTTCGATCTCGCGACGTTGACGGGTGCCTGTATCGTCGCCCTCGGTCGCAATCGGGCGGGCGTCTTCACTTCAGACCTGGATCTCCGGGACCAGCTCTGGGGCCTGGGGGAAATGGCGGGAGAGCCGGTCTGGCCTCTCCCTCTGGGCGAAGAGTTTGAGGAAGCCATTCAAAGTGATCTGGCGCTGGTGAAGAACATCTCCGGCACTCGGGAGGGAGGAGGTTCGGTCGGAGCCGCCTTTATCCAACATTGGGTAGGAAAGACACCATGGGTCCATCTCGACATTGCGGGGCCGGCTTGGGTCAACCGGGAGCTCCCTTATCTGGAAAAGGGGGTCACCGGATTCGGGGTGCGCTTGTTGACCCGCTATCTTCTTTCTCTAGAGACCCAAGAGGCGAAGTCGTGAGACTTCGCCCGTCCGAGGCAGCGCGTCTCCTCCCGCTGCTTCTCCTCGTACTGGGCTTCTCTCTCTTCGTCACGACAGTGGTTCGGGTTCACGCCGCAACGGGGGAAGTCCGCACCTGGGTCGTCGGACCGGGAAGAATCCAGAAGGCTTTTGATGCGCTCCCTCGAGGGGATGGCGGCCTCTGGCTGGTCGCGACCCCAATCGGGGAGGAGGGCCGCAGAAGGTCTCACGCCGAGCTGAGTCGATGGGCGGCAGGAGGACGCCTCCTCTGGTCGAGGACGATCGTGGATCCCGTCCCGATCGATATTCGGTTTCACCTGGTTTCCGAGCCGGCGGGGGAGCTGGTCGTCGTGGGCCAGTCGGGCGGATCTTTCCGGATGTGGCGATTTTCCGAAGAGGGAGATCTGCTTTGGGGCCAGCAACTGGTTGCCGATCCGGTGAATCCGAACGAAGTCGTGACCGCGGATGGAAAAGGAGGACTCTACGTCTGCTTGCATCAGCCTCCCACGGGCAGGGTACGATCCGATCGACCCGACGAGATCATCGAAGGGGCAACCCGAATCTTTCATTATTCGGAGCAGGGGAGACTCTTGCGGAGCTACACGCTTGATGCGGTTCCCCAAGTTCAGCAACCCGGAGAACATTGGCTGCCGTCAGGTCCTCTCGGAATCCAAAATCCCGTAGGGATCGCTGCCTATCCTACCGGGGGAATT
>JAQUAR010000271.1 GCA_028687155.1 Methylacidiphilaceae bacterium
GTCGAACTCACGCTCGAAATGCAGCAGCATCTGGGCGAAGGGTGGGTTCGGGCCGTGGCCATGTCGAGCACCGATGGGCTCCGCCGGGGCATGGAGGAGGAAGACACGGGAGCGCCCATTTCCGTGCCGGTGGGACCTGCGGTCCTCGGGCGGATCTTCAACGTGCTGGGGGAACCTGTCGATGAGCGCGGTCCGGTGGATGCGACGAAGCGTTACCCGATTCATCGGCGGGCGCCTGATCTGGCGGCTCAGAGCACCAAGGTTGCGATTCTGGAGACTGGGATCAAGGTCATCGACTTGATCTGCCCCTTTCTTCGGGGCGGGAAGGCGGGCGCCTTTGGCGGCGCTGGTGTCGGCAAAACCGTCGTCATCATGGAGTTAATTAACAACATCGCCAAGGCGCACGGAGGCTTTTCGGTCTTTGCCGGCGTGGGTGAAAGGACTCGTGAGGGAAATGACCTGTACAACGAGATGGCGGAGGCCAAGGTCATCAACCTCGAAAACCTCTCCGAATCGAAGGTTGCCCTGGTTTACGGGCAGATGAACGAGCCGCCGGGAGCGCGGCTGCGGGTCGGTCTCTCCGCTCTCTCAATGGCGGAATATTTCCGGGACGAGATGAATCAAGACGTCCTTCTCTTCATCGACAACATCTTCCGATTCTCCCAAGCCGGCTCTGAGGTCTCCGCTCTCTTGGGCCGCACGCCGAGTGCCGTGGGCTACCAGCCGACTCTCGCCTCGGAAATGGGGGCGCTGCAGGAGCGCATCACTTCGACCCGAAGCGGCTCGATCACCTCGTTTCAAGCGGTCTACGTCCCCGCCGACGACCTCACCGATCCTGCGCCGGCGAACACGTTCGCCCACCTCGATTCGACAATCGTCTTGGAGCGGTCGATCGCCGAGCAGGGGATTTATCCTGCTGTCGATCCGCTTGCGTCGACCTCGAAGGCGCTTACGGCGGACATCGTGGGAGAGGACCATTATGGCGTGGCCCGAGGCGTGCAACGCGTTCTTCAACGCTATAAGGACTTGCAGGATATCATTGCGATCCTTGGCATGGACGAACTCTCCCCCGAGGACAAGCAGACGGTCTTCCGGGCCCGCAAGATTCAGCGTTTCCTAAGCCAGCCCTTCCATGTCGCGGAGATCTTCACCGGGACCAAAGGGGAATATGTTCCCGTAGCCGAAACCATTCGGGGGTTTCGCGAAATTCTCGACGGAAAGCACGACGAGGTGCCCGAGGGCAATTTCTACATGAAGGGAACAATGGACCAGGTTGTGGCGAGCGGAAAATGAGTCAGCTCCAGGTCCATGTCGTCACTCCGGAAGGGGTGCGCTTCGCGCAGGATGCCGAGATGGTGACTCTTCCCGGAGTGGAAGGAGAAATGGGAGTCTTTCCGAATCACGAGCCATTGATCACGCGCATCGTGCCGGGAGAGCTTGTGCTGCAAACGGGCGAAGAGCGGAAGGTCCTCGCGGTCGGAGAAGGCTTTGTCCGGATTTCCTCGGACCGCGTCGTGCTACTGTGCGACATGGCCCTTTACGAAGAGGAGATCGAGGAGGCCAAAGTCGCGGAAGCGGTCGAGCGGGCGCAGCAGGCCTTGCGCCAGAAGGAGCTTGGCGAAGAGGAGCAGGCGGCCACGGCGGCCCTTCTGGCCCGGTCTCTCGCGCAACTCAAGGTGAAACGCCGGCACCGCCCGGCCTAACCGCTCGTGCCCTCCCCGCTCGCTCTTGCGGATGCTCAGATCATCGGCACCGAACTGGCGATCCGATGGGTGGATGGCAGGGAAAGTTACCTCCCTTTGGAGCTGCTTCGGCGCAACTGTCCTTGCGCCCTTTGTCAGGGGGAAAGCACCGCCACGACGACCTTTGCTCCGAAGCGGACGAACTATTCCCCGGCAAGCTTTGTCGTACGCGTCCTCCAGCCGGTCGGAGGATATGCGCTCCAGATCGTCTGGGCGGACGGACACGCGACGGGCATTTATCCCTACTCCTATCTTTCCTCGCTTGCCGAAGAAGCGCCTCCCTCGGGATGAAGCTTTCCGTTCGATCCAGGGCGTTCCCTTGCGTCCTTTCCCGACTCCCCCTATGCTTCTCTCGAAAATCCGTGCACTCGGCTCATCCTGCCTCTCCCGTTCTCGATCGGATTCGCTCCGCCGTAGCAGAGCTTCCCGTCCGGCTTCTCGCCGCGGTTTCCGGAGGGCTCGACTCCTGCGTACTCCTTGATTCGCTGGTTCTGGCCGGGAAGAGGCCGATCGTTCTTCACCTCGACCATGGGTGGCGTCCAGAGAGTGGGGAGGATGCGCTCTTCGTCGGGCGGCTTGCGGCCTCCTACGGGCTGACTTTCCTGGAAGAAAAGGCCGCCTCGGGCGGACCAGGTTCGGAGGCGACGGCAAGGAAGCGGCGATATGACTTTTTCGCGCGAGCCGCCCGTTCGGTGGAGTGCCGCGATCTCGCCTTGGCCCATCATGCGGGCGATCAAGTGGAGACTCTTCTTCTGCAACTGCTGCGCGGTACAGGCTCCCACGGGCGAGGAATGCGGGAAACCGAAGCGTACGGCGGTCTGCAGCTTCGCCGACCCTTTCTCTGGCTCGAACGGAGCCTGCTTCGGGAGTACGCACTAGTTCGTGGTCTTTGGTGGCGCGAGGATCACTCGAACCAGGATCCCCGCTACCTCCGAAACCGAGTGCGCCACGAGCTGCTCCCCTATCTGGAGGAGCGCTTTTCTCCCCATATTCGTCGCGCCTTGCTCCGCTTCTGCCGAGTGCGGATGGACGAAGAGGAGTGGATGACCGAGCTTGTCCGGGAAAAGGCCGAGAGAAGCAGGCTCTCGATTGCGGATCTTCGTGACTCCCCCCTGGGCCGGCAGCGGCGGCTGATCCATCTCTGGCTGCGCCGGCGAGGCGTCCCGGACCTTTCCTTGGCCGACGTCGAGTCGGTCCGGCGGATCGCCCACGGACGGCGCAGCACCAGCCAGTTGACCCTCGCCGGCGGGTGGAATGCGGTCCGGGAGAATGGGGAGATCTGTCTGAAGCACCAGCCACTGCCATGCGTCTCAATCAATACTTAGCCCGCTGCGGCCTCGGATCCCGCAGGGGCGTGGAACCGCTCATCTTCGACGGCAGGGTGACGATCAACG
>JAQUAR010000272.1 GCA_028687155.1 Methylacidiphilaceae bacterium
TCCATCGTCGCCGCCGTCACGTTCAAGTAGTGACCTTTGACCTCTCCCGTGTCGGCCTGCGCCCGGTTGACCGCCTCCATCGAAAAGAGCCACCGGTCCCGCCACCGCATGAAGGGCTGGCTGTTGATGTTCTCGTCGTCCTTGGTAAAGTCCAATCCCCCACGCAAGGCTTCGTAGACCACCCGCCCGTAGTTGCGCGCCGATAACCCAAGCTTCGGCTTCACCGTCGCCCCAAGAAGCGGCCGCCCATACTTATTCAGGTACTCCCGCTCCATCATGATTCCGTGCGCAGGCCCCTGAAAGGTCTTCGTGTAGTGCGGCGGAATCCTCATATCCTCCAGCCGAACCGACTTGAGCGCCTTAAAGCCAAAAACGTTCCCAATGATCGAAGAGGACATGTTCGCAATCGAACCCTCCTCGAACAGATCCAGGTCGTAGGCAATATAGGCAATGTACTGGTCGCTCCCCGGCACCTGGTCGACCCGATAGCACTTCCCCTGGTAGTGCTCGTAGGCCGTCAGCCGGTCCGTCCAGACCACCGTCCAGGTCGCCGTCGAACTCTCCCCGGCTACCGCCGCCGCCGCCTCCACGGCATCCATCCCCGGCTGCGGCACCAGCCGAAACGCCGCGAGAATGTCCGTATCCTTCGGCTTGTAGTCCGCATTGTAGTAGCCCATCTCCGCATAGGGGGTCACCCCAGCCGACCAGCGGCTCTTCTTCTGCCCCTGCCCATCGTGCTTCACCATCGCCATATTCAACCTCCTGTTGCTCTTTCGAGATCGGAGCCTTCTCCATCGCCCCGCCTCGCTTTCTCACCTTATACGGCGCCCAGTGAAATAATGCTATTTGATTGTTTTTATTTGATAGATTAGTTTGGCAAATGGATTTCACGTTACAGCAATTCCGTGTGTTTGAGGCGATTGCGCACCACAAAAGCTTCACCAAGGCGGCCGATGCCGTGCATTTGACCCAGCCAGCCGTTTCGATTGCGATGAAACGCTTCGAGGAGATCGTTGGTCTCCCACTCTTCGAGCGCATCGGCAAAAAGATCTACCTCACGCGCGCAGGAGAAGCCGTGGCAGGCCAGATTCATGTCATCCGTCGCGAGATCGATGCCTTGGGCAGCCTTGTTCTCTCCCTCCGTGGGGGGGTCCAGGGACCGCTGTACGTGGCCGGAGTCACCACCTCTAAATACTTTATGCCCCATCTGCTCGGAGCCTTCGTCCGCCGATATCCGGGAGTGCGTCCGAGCCTGCTGGTCATCAACCGGGCACAAGTCCTTCAGCGGCTGGCCGATAACCGGGACGACCTAGTCATCATGGGACAAGTGCCTCAAGGACTACCGGTGGAAGCCTTCCCTTTTTTGGACAACTCCCTTGTCGTCGTCGGCTGGAGGAATCATCCCCTCGCCGGAAGGCGGAACATTCCCCTTCGCGATCTCCTCCAGCAACGATTCCTCAGTCGGGAATCCGGTTCCGGAACACGCGCCGCCGTCGATCAAGCGTTTCGATGCGAAAAACTGGTCGTCAAGCCCTACATGGAGCTCGGGAGTAGCGAGGCCATTAAGCAAGCGGTGATCGCGGGGCTGGGCATTTCTGTGCTCTCTGAGCGCAATATCCGTCCCGAGGTGGAACAGGGCCGCCTTCAAATTCTGGATGTCGCCGGCTTTCCTCTGCAGCGGCACTGGTATGCCGTCTACCCCAAAGGAAAGCAGCTCTCCCAAACCGCGGAGAGCTTCCGAAACTTTCTCCAAACGGAGGGCTCCGCCATGCTGGAAGAAAAGCCGAGCGGAATGGATCTGCCTCCCGCCGGCTCGAAGAGGATCCAGCGTTCCCGCGTAGCCCCAAGTTTGGACTAGCAGCCATTTCTCGCAAATTTCTTAGCCGAGGCGCCGCAAATAGGCTTGGATGCGAGGCGCGGCGCCGGTTTTCCACCAGAGCGGTATGACGACACACTGCAAGGATGGAAAACCAAGCCCAACGAAGCAGACGAGCCCATTTTGCAAGCCGCAGGAGAAAGCTTATGAGAAATGGCTGCTAACCCGGCAGGTAATCGAGAGCGGGCGCCAAGCGCCCACGCCGCTGCATCGCGCAAAGCGAATAGAACAGCTTGACCTGGGGCCGGAGAGAGAGAGGGAGATCGGGGTTTCCCGCCAGGAGATGAATCATCGCATCTTTCATCGCGAGCGGAGGACGAGGCGTCATGAAAACTTCGAACGCCCGGTCGTCGTAGAACATTTGAATCATGTCGGCGAAGCGGCTTGCCAGCGCATGAATCCGACAAGTGAACTCACGTTGCTGCTCGGGAGAAAGTCCGCTTGAGTCTTTCGGCTGGCTCAAGAGCGCCTCAGCCGCAACTACGCCACTTTCCAAGGCAACCGTCACCCCCGAGGAAAAGATCGGATCCAAAAATCCGGCGGCATCTCCCGCCGCCAACCATCGGGAGCCCCCAAGGCGTTCCAACCGATAGGTATAATCTGCCGTGGTCCGGTATGAGCTCATCGCCTCCGCGTTTTCCAGGCGCGAGCGGAGTTCCCTGCTCTCGTGCACCGTTTCCTCAAAGAGCTCCGCAGGAGCACTCTTCCCGCTTTGAAACACCGAGAGGGGCCTCACCATACCGACCGACGTTTTCTCCTCATCGAGCGGAATGAGCCAAAACCAGCCGTTGGAAAGACGGACGATCGTGATATTTCCGGCAGCTCTCCCCGGATTACGCCGCACGTTTCGGAAATGGGCATAAACGGCTATCTTCTTTGGAATCCCAAGATCCGTTTTGGGCAGGTGAAGGAGTTTCGCCACAAAAGGCTCCCGTCCCGTCGCGTCGATCAACCATTGCCCTCGAGCCCGCTCGATCGCTCCCGCCCGCTCATATTCCACCTCCACGCCATCCGGACCCTCCTGAAACCCCCGCGCGGCCGCCCCGAGGAGAACGGAGGCTCCGGACTCCTTGGCATGATCGAGGAGGAGGCCATCGAACCGGGATCGTTCTACCTGAAAGGTCTTGTCATAAGGCTCGGCCAAGCAGTCTGCGAACCAGAAACGCCGCAAGGATTTCCCATTGCTCAAGACAAACTCGGCGCCTGGCTTGATCATGAATCCGGCCTTCTTCACCTTTTCCCATGCCCCGATTTGCATCA
>JAQUAR010000273.1 GCA_028687155.1 Methylacidiphilaceae bacterium
CGAGAGGAAGGCCGCTCCGGCCAGCGTCAACCGGGTCATGGAGAAATCGAGGAACTCCGCTGTAGGCTTCCCGGGACGAATCCCGGGAACAAAGCCGCCATGCTTCTTTAAGTCGTCGGCAATCTGAACCGGGTTAAATTGCGTCGCCACCCAGAAATAGGAAAAGAAGAAGACCAACAGCACGGTGATGCCGTAATAGAGACCTCCCGCGGAGAGAGAGGTTGCAAAGCGCGCGGCCGCGGGCGAATTCGGGAAGAGAAAGCCGATGATCGTCGAGGGAAAGAGGAGAAGCGCCTGAGCGAAGATGAGCGGCATCACGCCCGCGTAATTGACCTTGAGCGGCAAGAAGGTGCTCTGTCCTCCGTAGACCCGATTGCCGCGCACCTGCTTCGCGTAGTGGACGACGATCTTGCGCACCCCTTGGGTCATGGCGACGGTGGCAGCGACCACTCCGAACAGGAAGACAAGAAGGAGAGCGACGAGCAAGGGGCTCGATGCGGAAATGCTTGAGGGGGAGACGAGCTTCGACCATGCCTGCAAGAGAGCCGCCGGGAGGCGAGCCAAGATACCGATCGTGATGATCAGGGAGACTCCGTTCCCGATGCCCTTGTCGGTGATCTGCTCTCCTAGCCACATGAGCAGCATCGTCCCTGAGGTCAGGCTCAGCACGGTGATCAGCCGGAAGGCCCAGCCTGGGTCGGGGACCAAGGGAACGCCCAGCCGTTCGATGACCGAGGTGATCCCGTGAAGGAGCGGGATGCTTTCGGGATTTTCAAAGCCGACCGCCAGCAGGTACCCCTGGAAGAGACAGAGAAAGCCTGTGAGGATCCGGGAATACTGCGTCAGCTTTTCCCTTCCGCCCTCCTCGCGGGCGAGCTTCCCGAGGACCGGAAGGACCGTCGTCAGCAGCTGAATCATGATGCTTGCGCTGATGTACGGCATGACGCTCAACGAGAAGAGAGCGCAATTCTCCAGCGCACCGCCGCTGAAGAGATTGAGCATCCCAACCACAGAGCCTTGCGCCTGCTGGTCGATTACCGTGTGAAAGTATTCGCTTAGCACGTTCGGATTCACGCCGGGGCAAGGCACGGCGGAGCCCAAACGGACGACGACAATCACCGCGAGGGTAAACAGGATCCTTTGGCGCAGCTCGGGAATCTTAAAGCAGTTAACAAAGGCGGAAAGCATCGTCTTCTTCTCTTTCGCAGACTCGTCCGACACCTAGTCTGCATTTCTCACAAGCATTCTTCTGGTGCTGGCAGAGTGGGCCTGCCTGCTTCGCCCTTGCTGGGTTTTCCATCCTTGCTGTATCTCTTCCTACAGCTCCGGTGGAATACCGGCAACCCATCTCGCGTCCATGCCCATTTCCTTCCCTTCGGGTACGAACTTTGTGAGAAATGCGGGCTTGAGACTCTTTGGAGATGCCTGTGCCGGGCTCCGTTTCTATCCCTCGCCTCGCTCCCGGGGAGCAGAGAGACTAGGATAGAATTTCGATCTTCCCTCCGGCCGCTTCGATCTTTGCCTTCGCCGCGGCACTGACCGCATGGGCAACGAGGGTGACCGCGCGGGCGATCTCCCCATCGCCCAAACTCTTCACCCCGTCCCAATGGCCCTTGACGAGTCCCGCCGCGCGCATCGCCTGCGGCTCGATCCGATCGCCGGGCACCTTCTCCAGATCGCGGAGATTGACTGGAGCGTAGACGGTGGCGAAACGTGCGTTGTTGAATCCTCTGCGAGGCAGCCGTCGGATCAGAGGCATCTGTCCCCCTTCAAATCCGATCCGTATGCTTCCCCCGGAACGGGCCTTTTGTCCCTTGTTTCCTTTTCCGCTCGTCTTCCCATGACCCGAACTCTCTCCGCAACCGAGGCGTTTTCGCCTGTGCCGGGCCCCGGGTCTCGGGTGTAAATCATGCAATCTCATACGTACTCCTACCCCTTGGCTGCTACCGCCAGCTCCTGAATATTTTCGCTCCCATTCTTCGACACCCTCTTCCCACGCAGGTGGAGCACCTCATCTGGCGAACGGAGTTGTCGCAGGGCGAATAAGGTTGCCTTGGCGACATTGTTCGGATTGCTAGAGCCGAAAGACTTCGTCAAGACATCCTTGACTCCGGCGGCCTCGAGAACCGCGCGAACGGTCAGCCCGGCAATAATCCCCGTTCCCGGCGAGGCGGGCTTGAGAAGAACCCTCCCGCCGTCGTACTCCCCGACTGATTCGTGAGGAATCGTCTGTCCACGCAGGACAACCGGGTCCATCTGCTTGCGGGCGCTCTCGGTTCCCTTCTTGACCGCATCGGCGACTTCATTCGCCTTACCGAAGCCAATGCCAACCTTTCCTTGCCGGTCGCCGACGACGACCAGAGCCCCAAAACTGTAACGCCGACCCCCTTTGACAACCTTGGCGCACCGGTTGACATGGATGACGCGGTCCATCAACTCCCCGGGAAGCGCTTCCCGGCGTTGGCCATCCGGCCCACCCCGGCGCGTCCGACGTCTTCCTCGCGGTCCATGCCGTTCTGAAGGCGCCCCCGCCCCTCCCGATTCACGAGACGGGGACAGAGACGCAGCGGCGGGCGGAGCGACAGCGGCCGTCACTGTGGCCGTCGTTGGATCGCTCTGATTCGGCGCGGCGTTCTCCTGCTTCGTCTCGTCATTCGTCCGCGGTTCTGATGTTTCCATGCTTTCTTGATCCGATCCGGTCAATGATTAGAATGACCTTTTAGAATACCTTCTTAGAATTCCAACCCTGCTTCTCGAGCGGCGTTCGCCAAGGCCTCGACTTTTCCGTGATAGAGGAAGCCGCCACGATCGAAAACGACTTTGTGGATTCCCTTTTGCTTTGCCTCCTCGGCCAGGCAGACGCCCACCTTCGATGCCCCTGCCACATTGGAGCAGAGACCGCCAAGATCCTTCCGGCGCGTGGAAACGAAAGCCAACGTCTTGCCCTCGCGATCGTCGATGACTTGCGCGTAGATATGTTGTCCGCTGAAGTGGACCGACAGCCTCGGTCTTTCGACCGAGCCGATGACCTTCCGGCGCGTACGCCGGTGGCGCCGATCCCTCATCTCCCTTCGTGCCTGCCGCATAGCTTCTTCTCCGCTCCTCTGTTTTCCTACCGATCTCCCTACCTATCT
>JAQUAR010000274.1 GCA_028687155.1 Methylacidiphilaceae bacterium
TACGATGTGCCGAGCCGCACGCTCGCCTTCCGGGTCGAGGTTCATAACATCGGGGATCGTCCTTTGGTGCTCAAGGAGTTCACGACGGCCAACGTCCGCTTCCTCAATGAGCAGGTTCCGGGGAATACCTGGAATCCGGACTTCCCCGAGGTCTACGGTGGAACGATGAAGATCACTCCCTCCGAGCCGATTGCGCCCGGAGAGACCAAGGTGCTCGAAGTCGTGATGGCGAGTGCCGAGTGGGAAAATCAGCGGCTGACGATGTACCACGAGACGACGAACCGCTTTGGCGGGCTGCTCTTCTTCAGCGACCCGACCGGGGCGCGGAGCATCATCGCGGTCGCCGACCAGCTGGTGATTCCGAAGTTCGGTGTGACGCAGATGTAGGTTTCTTCGGCTCTTCGGATAGAGCCGAGTCTGGTGCGCCCTTCTGCTCCCCTCGGGGAGGGAAGGGCGTACCTTTTTTTGTTCCCCAGGCCGTCTCCGAGGGGACCAAGCAGAACGGCACGGGGAAGATCCTGAAAAGAGTCCCTGCATGTAGCGATTGCCACCCAGTGTGCAAATGGATTAGGAACGAGGAGGGATGAGGATCGGGAATCCTCCCCATTCGACAGCGCCGCCTGGCGGTGGTCGACTGCACGACAGGAAACTAAAGGAGGAGAAATGGAAAGGGAAAGAGAGAAGGAGGGGGAGAGCAAGAGGAGCGGAGGAAGGAAGCGGACGCCAAGCCGCGCCCGGGCGTTGCGTTCGCCCCGATTCTGGCCGGGGATTCTGGCCCTGGTTCTTGCGCCCTCAGCCCTCTTCGCGGCCCAGGTGATTTCGATCGAAGGGGTCGGTATGGCAACGTCGAACTACGCGGTTCAACTTACGCCGGGGGATTCTCTGGAGGCGGGAAGAACGATCCGGACTAACCATTTTGCTACCTGCACACTCGGCTGGTCTGGAAACCCCGACAAGGTCAGCCTCGAGCCGGATAGCAACGCCGAGCTCGTGGGAGATAACCCGATCCGCTTTCGGCTCGAATCGGGTAAGATCCGCCTCTCCGGTAAGGACGTCGAGGTGGTAACGAAGCAGGCAACCACGACCACCAGGCAGGCCGGGAACTATCTGATCTCACTCAAGGATCGCAAGGAGATCGTGGATGTCCTCGTAGGAGAGGCGGCCGTGGTCGTCGGCGCGAACAAGGAGCAGTATGCGCTCCGCGGCGGGGAGGAACTCGAGATCGGCGCGGACGGGTCGGTCAAGAAGGGACCGGTGGCAGCCAAGGAGGATGGTAAGTAATCCCGCTGCCCGCCGTGGTTGGGCTGGCGGCGGGTGCCATGGGCGATCCCTTCTTCGCTAGGGAGGATGAGGCTCGATGAGCGAGAGGCTCTGGCGCGTCCTGATCAGCGGAGCGGCTGGGGTCCTGCTCTTTCTCCTGGCCGCGTATGGGCTTCGGGCGGCCTATAGCTGGAAACGGGAGCCAGACCAACTTCGCGGCAACTTGGCGGTCATCCTCGGTCTCTGCTTCCTTCTCGCCTTCCTCGGGTACCTGGCGCGCAGCCATCATCCCTGAGCGGATCTGGCTCGGTTACAGCCAAGCAACGCGGATGGGGGATGCGGAAGGAGCAGACCGATGCTCCGCGTCACGAAGGCTCTTCCGCTACCACTGGGCAGGCGAAAATAGTCCCATCCCGTTTGTGAGTTCAAACGCGATGCGGATCACCGACATGCCGGCCACGAGAAAGAGAAAGATCAGGAGGTTGCGAAAGTTTGTCTCGTTCCCATCTCCCCCGGGCGGCGGCCATTTTGGGTTGGCGACCATAGAAAAATAGACTAACAAAGTTTCGGAGTTTGCAAATGCAAGAATTGCCTGCGGAGGAGAAAGGTTTCCTCGCCGGCGGAATTGCCAGGGAAGATCTCGGCGTCTTCCTACAGGCATTTTATGTTCGACCATCCATTCCCTTCGTTGCTGTTCAAGGGCACAAAGTGCTTGCACGCCGTCCTCGGTTTCGGCAGAGTGAAATGCGATCGAGCGGGAAGGAAAACCGCCCACCCGAGTGGGAAAGGGAAAGGATCAGTCCGCTTCAAGAAGAGGAGGAAGAGGATAATATGGGCGCAATTTGGCTCGTCCTTTGCTGGATGTTGATTTTCGTAGCCGCTTTCGCGATCAAGGGCTAGCCGCGGCGCGGGTCGGAACGGTTTGACAGGCGGCCTGCCCCAACCAACCCGGAAACGGGGAAGAACGGGCAGGCGGCTTGGTTGTTTTGGCAGGGCTCTACTCTTAAGCAAGAGGAGAGCACGCACTCGTTCGCATTGTAGCTTCGTCATCGGCGAAGCCCTTTATCCTGGAGTCCCAGGCATCAAGAAAGAAAAAGCCGTTTTGCACGTACGGCGTGTCGGCTAGAACGTCTCTGTCACATCGCCGCACAAGAGCATGACGGAGCCGTAAAAGGGATTCTTGATCTCCTTGTCGATCTGGATCCAGCTTGCCTGAGCCATCGGGCAGGTGCAGACGAAGTAGTGGCCTGTCTGGACATGGTGATCCCGGAAAAGAGCGATCAGCCGGTCGCTGATGTCCTTGTAAGCGAGCCGCGCGGTATCGAGGTCGGTTGCTTTCGCCAGCCGATCCAGGTCGGCGGGAAGCTCTTTGGGGAAAAAGCCGCTCTTCTCGCGCTCAACCAGGCTTTTCATAGCCGACGCCTGGGAAGGAACTCCTTTCAGAGAGTCATCCGAAAGCGCTTTGCCCAACGCAAGGTAGGGCGGCATCACCGAGCCGAGTGCGGGGGGCAACGGCTCCGCCATGATCGCGGATGTCCAACCGGCTATGATCCAGAAGATGGCGAAAAGCGCGTTACTTCTCTTCATGCGTTCTTCCTCTTACATCCACTCGATCTGTTCCGACCGAACGGTTCACGACAAGGGAATCCTATGATCTTTCTCTCTTGGGTGCAACGACCATAACCGCAAGACCTGTGCGGGGCAAGGCTCCGCCTAGGGCTATGGCTTGACGGAGTAGCTGAACATCATCCCGCTGTGGAGATGCTCGAGGATATGGCAGTGGGCCATCCACGTTCCAGGGTTGCTCATGTCAACCAGAAGATCGACGGTATCGCCGGCGCCGACGAGAACCGTATCCTTCCAAGCCTTGTTC
>JAQUAR010000275.1 GCA_028687155.1 Methylacidiphilaceae bacterium
GAAGGCGTGGGAGCCGATCCGTGGACTCTTCGCCCAGACAGAGGATGCTCTCTCGCGCGGTTTAACCCCTCTCTCGTTTTCCTTGAACGCCGGCGACGGCCGCTGCCCGCACTGCGAGGGATCCGGTGTCGAACGCGTCGAGATGCAGTTTCTTGCCGATGTCTTTCTCCCCTGCCCGATCTGCCAGGGCAAACGCTTCCAGCCCCATGTCCTCGCCGTCCGCTTTCGGGGGAAGAGCTTGGAAGAGTTTCTCTCCATGAGCGTCACCGAAGCCCTGCTCCTCCTCCGCCCGGAAGCGACGCCATCCTTGTTGGAAGAAAAACTCTGCCGCCAAGCGGTTCGCCGACTCGAGGGCCTAGCGGAGATCGGCCTCGGCTATCTCCGTCTCGGCCATCCCTTGAGCCAGCTCTCCGGAGGGGAGAGCCAGCGCCTGAAGATCTTGAATCATCTGGCCGGTGGCATCGACGCCATAGGCGAACGCGCCCATGCGCGAAGAAAGCGCGGCGGCACCCCGACTGCCGCGCTTTTTCTTCTCGATGAGCCGACGACCGGCCTTCATGCCGACGATCTTCCCGCCCTCCTGCGCCTGTTCCAGCGGATCGTCGACCAAGGAAATACCCTTGTCGTGGTCGAGCACAACCTTGATCTGATCCGCTGCGCGGATTGGGTGATCGAACTCGGGCCGGAAGGAGGCGCCGATGGCGGGAAGGTGGTGGCCGCAGGCAGTCCCGAAGCGATCGCCTCTCATCCGACGAGCCACACAGGCCGCTTTCTTCTTCCGTGGCTTGCGGGTGACGCGAAAAAGACGGAGACGGTCCGCCGCCAGGAAGGGCCCGCCTCGCCACCGCCGGCCACCGTCCTCGCCCGTCCGGAGCGGCTGTCAATCCGAAACGCGAACCACCACAACTTGCAGTCGCTCTCCTTGGATATCGCCCTCGGCAGCCTCACGGTCCTGACCGGAGTCAGCGGCTCCGGGAAGTCTACTCTTGCCTTCGACATCCTTTTCACGGAGGGCCAGCGACGCTATCTCGACTGCCTATCCGGCTATGCGCGCCAATTCGTCGAACAGATGGAGAAGCCCGACGTCGAGTCGGTGACCGGCCTGCCGCCGACCGTTGCGATCGAACAGCGGCTCACCCGACCGGGAACCAAGAGCACGGTCGCGACCGTCGCCGAGATCTTCCCCTTTCTGCGGCTGCTTTACGCCCGGCTGGGCATTCCCGCCGACCCGGAAACCGGGGAGCGGGCCCAACGGCAAACCCTGGAAGCCCTTCTTGCGGAAGTCGCCCGACGGCTGGTCGTTCCCCAACGCCTGCTTGCCCCGTTGGTCCGCGGCCGAAAAGGAAACTACACGGCACTCGCCCGCTGGGCGGCGCGCAAGAAGGTTCCCGGCCTGCGCATCGACGGACGATGGGTCGATCCGCACCAGTTCCGCGGGACCTACCGCTACCGAACGCACTCGATCGACGTCTGGCTCGGAACGCTTTTACCCGGCGCTCCGGGCGCAGAGATCGAGCGCCAGGTTGCCGAAGCCCTCTCTCTGGGACGGGAGAGTATCCTCTTGGTCGATCCGCAAGGAGCCGATTCGCTCCTGAGCACCCGTTACTTTTGTCCGGGCAGCGGGCGCTCGTTCGACGAGCTCGAGCCGCTCCTCTTCTCCTTTCACTCCCCCTTCGGCTGGTGTCCGGCTTGCCAGGGCTACGGTTCGGCACCGGACCGAGAAAACGGGGACGAGGAAGAGGAGCGCCCCTGCCCGAGCTGCCGCGGAACCCGGCTCAATCCTGTCGCCGCCTCCGTGCGTCTTCCCCTGGATTCGGGAAAGACCGGTACGGGGCCGACGCTCCCCGAGATCTGTCGGCTTTCGGTCAAGGAAGCGACCCATTATTTCTCCCGGATTCGGCCCGTTGGCCGGGAAGCCCCCATTCTCGCCAAGATCGTTCCCGAAGTCATGACTCGCCTCCGCTTCCTGGAGCAGGCAGGACTTTCCTACCTGCAACTCAACCGCTCGGCTTCGACTCTCTCCGCAGGCGAGCTGCAACGCATTCACCTCGCCGCCCAACTCGGCAGCAATCTCCAAGGAGTCCTCTACGTCCTCGATGAGCCAACGATCGGGCTTCATGCGCAAGAGAATGCTCGTCTGCTCGACACGCTGGACGAGCTACGGGACAAGGGAAACACCTTGGTCGTCGTCGAACACGACGAAGAGACGATCCGGCGCGCGGACCGCGTGATCGATCTCGGGCCGGGGGCGGGACGATTCGGCGGCCGAATCGTTGCCGACGGGCCCTGGACAAGCTTTGCCGGCGATCCCGCCTCGGTGACGGGCCGGCTTCTCGGGTCTCCGCTTCGCCACCCACTCGCCGGCAAGCGTAGACCCTGCGGCCGTTCCGAGGCTTGGCTGCGCATCGAAGGAATCCAGGCGAACAACCTGCGCGATCTCTCCCTCGCCATTCCTCTTGGCAAGCTCGTCGTCATTTGTGGCGTGAGCGGGTCGGGAAAGAGCACCCTCTTGCATCGGGTGCTCTTTCCGGCGGTCCGCCGCTCCGTTGCCAGGAGTCAGCCGGATCGCAAGGAGCCGCTGCAGCCATGCTGGGAAACTCTTTCCGGAGCCAATCTTCTCGCCGCCTCCGTGCTGGTCGATCAATCTCCCATCGGCAAAACAAGCCGATCGACTCCCGCAACCTATCTGGGAGTGTTTGACCAGATCCGCGAACTCTTTGCCTCGCTCCCCACGGCTCGGGAGCGGGGCTATGGTCCCGGGCGCTTCTCCTACAGCACCCCCACTGGACGATGCCCTGCGTGCCAGGGGAACGGCACTCTCGCCGTCGAGCTCCCGCTTCTTCCTCTCTTCCGGGTGCCTTGCGAAAGCTGCTCGGGGAGCCGTTACGACCCGCAAACCCTCGAGATCGCATACCGCGAAAAGACAATCGCGGAGATCTTGGAAATGACCGTGGAAGCCGCCGCATCCTTCTTTGCGGGCGTTCCCCGCATCCACCGATCCCTCGAGCTCGTCGCGGAAGCAGGCCTGGGCTATCTGACTCTCGGACAGCCAAGCCCCACCCTCTCCGGAGGCGAAGCGCAGCGGCTCAAGCTCGCCACCGAG
>JAQUAR010000276.1 GCA_028687155.1 Methylacidiphilaceae bacterium
GCCGCCCAGGCAAAGGCCGCCGCGCAGAGCGCCTCGAGAAGTGGCTGCCGAGAAACGTTCCCGAGAAGCTCTCTCAACCCTTCGGACTGCGCATAGGTGTCGGCAAACTCGACCATCTGGTGGAGCGCCAACAGGATCAAGCCCAACCCGATGAAGACACGTCCCAGATCATGGGCCGTCGTATTGCGCGAGCGGAAGAGAATGAGTCCGGCGAGAATCGCGGCGGGAGCGGCGGCAAACACCGGAAAGGAGAAGAGCTGTACGATGAGGGTGGTTCCCACGTTGGCCCCCAACATCACCGCCAAGGCCGGGACCAGACCGACAACCTTCTTGGCGACGAAGCTGGTCGCCATGAGGGCGGTGGCCGTGCTGCTCTGGAGCAGGGCCGTGATCAGGATGCCGGCCAGAAAGGAACGCCAACGGCTGCAGAGCGCTCTTCCCATCAGAAGTCGAAGCCGAGCGCCGAACGCGCGCTGCAAGCCCGTGCGCACCATCCGCACCCCCCAGAGGAGCAGGGCGGCCAGCCCGGCGAGATTGATGAGAGCATAGCCCAGTTGCATAGGGTAAAACCCGCGGTTGCGAGCGTCGCCTCTCGATTCAGAGTGCTCTATGAGCCACCGGGGGAAGCGCGGCAACTCCATTCTGCATTCCGGCGGCTCTTGGGAGCGTCCCGTCCGTGCGCTCGCGGAGGAAGGTTTCTCTTGATCCGGGTAGCACGATCAGAAATGATTCGGCGCCTTCCCGTCTCCGGAAGTAAACCGTCTGGTTCGGGGCGATGGGCGCCCTGCGGCGGCAGGCGGCGGAGTGGCGTGTCCTACGCCGGAAGATCTGCAGGAAGCTATGATTTGGGCCATCTTGTTGGTTCTTGCCGTTGCCATGATGCCCCACGCAGCGCATCGTCTCTCTCTTTTGATCCGGCTTCGCCGTCTGCGGTCCAAACCGGGCCCTCCTCCGGGGAACGGAGACTGGCCCAGGGTTACTGTGCAGCTTCCGATCTACAACGAGCGGTTCGTTATCGAACGGCTGCTCCGTTCGGTGGCTGCTCTCGACTATCCGCGGGATCGGATGGAGATCCAAGTGCTCGACGATTCGACCGATGAGACGACCGAGGAGGTGGCCCAAATCGTCGAGGAGCTACGGCGGGCGGGCGTCTCCGTGGACCATCTTCGCCGCCCGGCGCGCGCCGGCTTTAAAGCTGGGGCGCTGCAATATGGCCTACAACGGGCCCGAGGGGAGCTTGTCGCGATTCTGGATGCCGACTTTGTTCCGTCGGTCGACTTCCTCCAGAGGGCCGTCCCCTATTTTTTCAACCCTCGCGTGGGAATGGTCCAGGCCCGCTGGGGTTTCCTCAATCGAGAGGAAAATCTCCTCACCCGCTGCGAAGCCCTCTTTCTCGACGGCCATTTTCTTCTGGAGCAGGCGGTGCGCGCCAAAAGCGGCCTCTTCTTCAACTTCAACGGAACGGCCGGTCTCTGGCGGAAATCCTGCATCGAGGATGCGGGGGGTTGGGACGGCGAGACGCTTACGGAGGATCTCGATCTGAGCTATCGGGCCCAGTTCCGTGGTTGGCGCTTCGTTTACGCACCGGAAATCGTCGTGCCCAGCGAGCTTCCCGCTCCCCTCACCGCATTTCGCACGCAGCAGCATCGCTGGGCAAAAGGAGCCATTCAGACCGCCCGACGTCACCTTCCCGCGCTTCTTCGTGGCGCTTTCCCATTGCGTCACAAGGTCGAAGGCGGCTTCCACCTCCTCTCCCATACGATTCATCCTCTGGTGGCAGCCTTGGCGCTCCTCAATCTTGCTGTTCTCCTCGCTCCGTGCAAATCCTCGTCACTGCAACCGATGGTCTCTTGGTCTTTCACCTGCCTTTCCCTCTCCTTTCTCCTCTATCTCCTGGCGATTCAACGCCTGCATCGCGGCAAGCTCGGCGCAAGCGACTGGCTTCTGCTGCCCGTCTCCCTCGGTCTTTCCCTGGGCATGAGTTTTGCCAACACCCGCTCGGTGGTCGAGGGGGCACTCAACGTCCAGAGCAGCTTCGTCCGCACCCCAAAGCGGGGCGACCGTGGCGCGCGCCCGCTCGGCCTCTCCTACCGGGCGAGGCACGGCTGGGGGCTCCCACTGCTCGAAACTTCCGTCGCAGCGGCTTTCCTCTTGGCGCTCGTGGGGGCGTGCCAGCATGGCTGGTGGTTTGCCCTGCCGGGCTGCCTCTTGCACCTCTTCGGGTTTGGCTTTGTCGGAATCGGTACCTTCGCGGCGCTCCTCAAGGAGAGGCGTCAGAGCATGGCGGTCGCCCTCGCCTAGCCCGCTCTTGGTCCCACCGACCAAGCTGCGCGAGAAGAAGCCGCGCCAGACTTTCCCGGTCTTCGGCCGCAAAGAGCGCTCCGCCGCGCGCCAGGAGGCCGAAGCCCGTTCCGTAAGCAGGTCCGTTGACCACGCAAAGATCGGTTCGCGCATCGACCATTTGCCTCTCCCCTCGGGCGACGGCGGCGGCTCGGTCTCCTTCCACCTCGAATTTCCAACCCACCAGGAAGGTGTGCGCAAAAAGCTCTCTTAGCTTAGGCAGCAGCTTGGGAGCGGGAACCAGGGTGAGCAGGCAGGGCGCATCGCTGGGGATTTTCCCGGACCGGAGCTGCCGGCCCTCCTGGTCTTGAATGTTTCCTACTCGAAAATCGGAGAGAGCGGCCGCGTGAAAAAGCGCGTCGATCGGCCGCCCTTGCGCAAGGATTGTCAGCTCCCGTTCGAGATCTTCCGCAGTGGTGAAGGGCACGATGCGGAACGCCGGAGCCGATACGTAGGCTGAAGCGCCCGAGCCTCGGAAACAGCAGACCTCGTAGCCAGCGTCAGAGAAAACCGAAGAGAGAAAGAGGCCAAGAGAGCCCGTCGAAACGTTCGTCAGACGCCGGACCGAGTCCAACGGTTCAGAGGAAGGCCCACAAGTGACGACGATCCGCACGATTTCAGCTATGCGGCGAAAGGAGTCTTGCGCCAAGGGCAATCGTCCTTCATGTAGGGGAGATGGAATGTTCTTCGCCGGCCCCGGCCTGGCCGATAGCCTGCATGTCTCACAAAGTTCGTACCCGAGGCGCGGCGACTGAGCCT
>JAQUAR010000277.1 GCA_028687155.1 Methylacidiphilaceae bacterium
CCTGGACTTTGGCTTGCCCGCGGAGCCGAAACGCTCGGAAGCCCATCACCGATTTGATGATGCCGAAGACCGGTTCGACCGTCTGCTTGCGTCGAGCGTAGAGGCGGCGGCTTTCTGGGCTGGCGAGCTTCTCGATCATCTTGCGTCTCCACGGGGCGGTATATTCCACGGGCTTCTCCCGTCGACGATCGGTGGGCCGGAACTCGTATCGCCGACGGCATTCCAGAGCTTCGGCCCTCATCGGACAGTAGACTTCGATTCCCTCCGCCTGGAGAGCCTGGACCTGTTCGCCATTGGCATACCCCGTGTCCACCAGCACCGCACGGACCCGACCGGCTTCCGTAGGAATGGCCCGCACGTCGGCTTCCCACTCGCCGGTATCGTTGGCGCAGACGCTCACCCGAGCCGAAAGCACCAAGGCACTCCCTTCCGCATCCACGGCCGCCTGCGCATTGTAGCTCTGTTCAAAGGCTTCGTTGCGCTCTTGCGCATCAGCCGGCTCTCGCGATCGGTCAGGTTGCCTTGCTCCTCCGCCCCAGGCTTCTCCTCCGGAGGCTGGATATGCCGCCCTTTGGCACTCCCCTTGCGGGCTTCCCGTTCTTTTTCCTTCCGCTCGTAATCCGCACGCTCCCGCTCCGCTCGCTCCTTGGCCCGTTCCTCCAGCCGGCGTTGCGCTTCCTCCAGTTTTGCCTTGAGTCGCTGCCGCCGACCAATCTCCTCGGGCAGCTTGCCCGGATCCGCTTCCCCTCTCCGGTCCGCTTCCTCCGCCTTCTTCAAGAGGTCTGCCACATCCGCCCGCAGAAGCTCCACCAGTTCTCCTGCCCGCTCGTAGGTCCCATTCCGATGCTTGCTCGCGTTGGCCCGAATCTTGGTCCCGTCGACACTCACCACCCCGACCTTCAAAAGCTTCCTCTCCCGGGCCAACTCCAAGACCTTCACAAAGCAGTCCGCCACCGCGGCAAAGTTCTCCCGCCGAAACCGGCAGATCGTGTCGTGATCCGGATGGGTGTTCGCACAAAGATAACGCACCGCCACGTCCCGCCGTGTCGCCGCCTCAATCCTCCGACTCGAAAAGATTCCGTTGGCGTAGCAATAAATCAAAAGCGAGAGCATCATCGACGGCGGATACTGTGCGTCCCCAGTCCCGCGTACGTTCACGCGAAAGCCCCGCAGATCCATCCTCTCCACCGCCTCGATGACAAAATGCACCAAGTCGTCACCCAATCTCGCAGGTCCTCGGGCAAAAGCATCGGCGTCATCCGATCCACCGTCACAAATCGCTCAGCCATGCCCTCTTTTACCATATTCCAGAGGGAAAAGGAAAGTCCGACAGGCTGCTAGGGGCCGAATGGGCGCCCAAAGGGTTCACCGGAGAGGGGCCCAAGGTGCTCCGCCGCCTTCGGGCGATCCGCTGGATCCGACTTACCCCGAGCGGGCGGCCACTGAGCGGGCTCTTCTCCGAGATCCTCGCCGACACGAGAGCGCACCGCGCCAAAAGCTCGGGCCCGCTCCCGCTCTTTGCTCGCCCGCCCCAATGGGCCATGTAGGCAGGACGAAAAACTCCTAACGTTCTGTTGCCATCACTTGCGCATCAGCGCAGAGGAAGTTCAGGGAGGTGCCTGCTCTGGACGCCTCTTTCCTCTTTTCGAAAAGCTACCGCGTTCTCTACTGGTTTTCCCTTGGAGTTTCGGCAGCTCATGCGCAACTATTGTGTTAGCCGCTACGATCGAGAAACCCAAAGACGGCTAGCAGCTTGATGGGAGCTTTGCCGCATAAGGCAGCAGCGCCTTCATCAACCAGGGTTGCGATGAAGTCTCTAGTTACAGTGGATCGAGATGAAGACGGCGTCTGGATCGCGGAATGTCCGTCGATTCCCGGTTGCGTCAGCCAAGGGAACACTCGTGACGAGGCGTTAACCAATGTCCGGGAAGCCATCGCGGCGTGCCTGGAAGTTCGGGCCGAACGCGGATTGCCGCTCACCGTGGAAACGCAGGAGGTCGAAATCATCGTCTGATGCCGTCGCCGCCGAAACTCAGTGGGCGCGAGGTGATTCGCGCCTTCGGCAAAGACGGCTGGCATCTGGTGCGTCAACGCGGCAGCCACATGATCTTGGTTGAGGAAGGCCATATGGCCACCCTTTCGGTACCCGATCATCGGGAAGTGGCGAAGGGCACCTTGCGCAGCTTGATCCGTTCCAGCGGCTTGACCGTCGAAGAGTTCATTACTCTGGTTGGCCAATGACCGCACGTCCGCGCGCCCTTTTTTCAGGATCCAGGCGACTCCGTCCTCTAAGACGATGGTTCCCAAAAAGGACTGCACACTCTCTCCACCGACGCTCGCGGCAAGGCTATTCTAAAAAGCTGAAATAGTGGAGCCAGCGCATGTTGTGCAGCATCGACAATGGCATCGCTTCCTGCTGCGATCTTGAGAGTAGCAGAAGATTGAAGAACGTCCTGTTGGGATGATCCTGCGCCTAGTAATGGCCAGAGCATGTCCGGGCGAAGGACCTGCCCTGGAGGCGTGTCCATCGAAATGCGAATTCAAGAAAGGTATCTTCGCCGCCATCGATCTCTCTTGCAAAAGCTAAGCAACGCCTTAGCGCTTCAATCGCGCGCCGAATCCGCCAAACTGGGTACAGCCCGCCCGCTGCTTGCGCTCTGTCCGCTGTATCGTCTTTATCCTCTTCGAAACCTGCCCTTACGTAGAAGCGACCAATGGGCTCGATTCTCCAAAACTGAAACGGAGCCTGGATCGTTACACCGCTGATGCGACACTCCCATCCCTCTTGATGCTTGTAGGGGTGGAACTCTGTCACACTGTGATCACTAGTGTCGAACCAGAGTGGCCAATCCGTCAGCCGAGGACGAATTGCCAATAGTCGAGTAAGGAATCGTTTGTCAGCCTAGGCTCCCGAAAACGGCGGGTTGCCAACAGCTAAACAATATATGGACACATAATGTATTTCATGGAAGTATATCAGAATGAAGTTGAGTGTCTCGGCCAAGCGGCAGGGCGTCTGCTACAAGACGGCTTGGCGGATGTGGAAGGAGGGACGCTTGCCAGTTCCAGCCGAGCAGTTGCCAACGGGAACGGT
>JAQUAR010000278.1 GCA_028687155.1 Methylacidiphilaceae bacterium
TTATCCAGATCGCGTTGGTTTAGCCGCCATTTCTCACCAGTACGGGCTTTCGCGCGAGAGGGGTGCTGGTCGAGTCGCTTGCGAGGAGTTTCGGCCGCGAAGAGCTCCTCGTGAGGCAGGATCGAGCAAGATTTCGGTTCGATTTGTCTTAACGCGAGCACTGCAAATGGCAAAAAGCCGGTTGTGGAGCAAGGCTCCGCCCGATCGTAGGCTTTGCGGAAGGAGAAGAACTGCGGTTTTGAGAGATGCTCAGCAACGCAGGACTCGGAAGGCGTGGGTAAAGAGGCTTTTCCAAGGATAGGCGTTGCTCATCGAGAGAAGGACGCGGCGGACGCTGACGCGGACCAGCGTGCCGATCTTAAAGAGCTTGAGCCGGAGGGTGTCGACCTGGGCCTCGGCCCAGTCCGTTCCTCGCAGAGCCAGCCGTCGCAGCGCTTCGACCAGCGTGTAAGCGAGAGCCGAGAAGTAGAGGCGAAGTTGGTTGCTGGCCATTTGCGCGGTCGAGAGCCGGTCGGCAAAGAGGTAGAGTTGTTCCTTAATCCGATTCTCCATTTCACCACGCGCACAGTAGAGCTTCTCGTAAAGTTCTTGGGCGGGCCACTCCTCGGAGGAAAGAGAGGTCACGACAAAGCGCGGATTCTCCCCCCTTTCCAGATATTCGGCTTTGGCGACCACCCGGCGCTCCCTCGACCAGCTGCTCAAGGTGCGGTAGGCAAACTCGGTAAAGAAGCGGGTCGGCTTGCCACTCGACTCGTGCAGACGACGGGCTTGCTCCATCGACGCCTTAATGGTCCGGCACAAGCGCTCGTTGCGGGCCAAGCCGAAGAGGTAGTCGACTTGATGGGCTTCGCACCAGGCCATGATCTCTTCCCGGCAGAAGCCCGAATCGGCCCGAAGCACGATCTTGACTCCAGGCCAACGAGTACGGAGTTGTTCCACGATCCGGCGCGCCTCCGTAAGGGAGCCCGCCGACGCATCCTGGTTCGATGGCCGAAGCCGGACGCCAAGGAGTTGATCGTCGGCAAAGATGTAGAGCGGCAAATAGCAGTAGGAGTCGTAGTAACCATGGAAGAAGCGCTCCGGCTGATGTCCGTAAAGAGGGATGTCGGTTGCATCCAGATCGAGCACCACCTTCTCGGGGGGCTGGGGATGCGATTCGAGGTAGAGATCGACCAGAAGCCGGTCGATCGCTTCGGCCGAGTAGTCGATCTTGTGGTAGCGCTCGCTTCGACCCACCAGTTCCAGCCGGTTGAGCGTGCTCTTGCCTGCCAGATCCTCTTCCAGATCGCTTTTCCCGCTCAGGAGAGCAACCAGCGGATCGGTCCGTAACTGCTCATGGTCGTTGAGGTCTTCGTAGCCCATCGCAATCCCAAAGATGCGCTGGGCAAGCATCTCCCGTAGCCGATGCATAATGCGTTTCGGATGGCGTCGATCCCGGAAGCAGACCTCCAGCCGTCTTAACAAACCGATCTTCCGATCGGCTTCCCGCAACAGGATTGCGCCCCCATCGCTGGAGATCCGACCCGCGGTAAATCCCGCTTCCACCCGTCGCGAAAAATGAGCTGTAAACGCAAAAGTCTCTTGGCTACACTCTGTCATGGAAGGCCGTTTCTTTTTTCTGGTTGTAGTAACGTGTTGTTAACGCACTTATACCAGGGAAAGACGGCCTTTCCTATGCCCTTTTGCCGGATTTTTTGCCTTCCGCTATGCCCGCTATTGGTGTAGAGTTGAGGAGTGGCGCGGTGCGACGTAGGAGAGCCATAGCTGGAGCTGCCCCTTTCGGTCTGGCAGTGCCTGAGTATCTTTCCGTGTCATCCGTTTCCACTCCCCGCTCATCAAACCGAACGTGCGGATTTCCCGCATTCGGCTTTCGGACAAGGTCTGGCGCAGGATTATGCCCACGGCAGGCTCCGCGTAGAGCTCCCGAGAGAGATAAGACCCAGCTTCTCCTGGAGATACGCATCCGGGAACTGGATCTTTCCTTGCCCAGGGACTTTATGCTTGCGGCAGAGCCACCGGCGGAGCCGGTACCGGACGTGACGATCCACTGCCCGGTACGCTCGGCTGACCGATCCAAGACAGAAGTAGTTTGCCCATCCTTGCAGCCGGGGATTGAGGAGCAACACCAGTTCCTCCCCTTCCCTTCCCAGCGTGTTCCGGCGGAGCCGTTCGCTCACGCTCTGCAGCAGCCGGTTCACCCGTTTCTTGGAGGGTTGCGTCCCCAGGTAGCTTCGGCCCGTGATGGGCTTGTAGCAAAGACCGAAGGTGTAGCCGAGAAAGTCGAAGCTCTGCTCCGGCACTCGGCAGATCCGGGTCTTTTCCGGGTTCACGGTGAGCCCGATTTGCTCCATGATCTTCTCCATTTGCTTCCGGGCTTCCTGGGCGTGATGGCGGCAGAGGATCACATAGTCATCGGCGTACGATACGATGTGCGCCGCCCACTTGGCAGCCCATCCTTGCCTCTTCCATCCCAGGATAAACCGCCTCATGTAGAGGTTGGCCAAAAGAGGGGAGATGGGAGCCCCTTGAGGGGTCCCGCGCCCCCGATCCTTGGCCTGAGTCGTCCGCCGTTTCCTTCCCCGCTCATCTTCTTCCTCGACGGGCATTTCCAGCCATGCCTTCAAAAGAGCGAGCATGACGCCGTCGGAAATCCGCCGGGCCAAGCTCTTCATCAGGGCATGGTGTGGGATGCTATCGAAGTAGCCGGAGAGGTCGGCGTCGATCACCTCGGTGTAGCCCGTGTTGAGGAGAGCATGCACCTTCTTGACCGCATCCAAGGCGCTTCGCCCTTCCCGATAGGCATACTGTTCTTCTGCTAAATCCACCTCGAAGATCGGGCTTAACACGAGGACCGCTGCCATCTGTGCTACCCGATCCCGTATGGTGGGTATCCCTAAGGGCCTCTTCTTCCCGTTGGGTTTGGGAAGCCACACCCGCCGAACCGCCTCTGGCCGATAGGTCTTCTTTCGGAGTTCTTCCGCCAATCGGTCCAACCAGCTCTCTACCCCTTCTTCCTCGATCCGCTCGAAGGTCTGCCCATCGACTCCCGCTACCCCGCCGTTCTTTCGGCAGAGCAGCCAGGCGTAGGCGA
>JAQUAR010000279.1 GCA_028687155.1 Methylacidiphilaceae bacterium
GAATATACCGCCACCTTGGCCTTCGACCTCGCCGATAACTTCATGATCCGACTCGAAGGAAGAGTCGATTGGGGCCTCGGGGTCATGGCCTACTACGGCTATCCCTTCCAGGGAACGACCTCCCCAAGCGCCCTCCTCTCCTCTGCCAATGGCCCCATCTTCCTGGGCGCCCTCGAATTCGTCTACAGCTACTAAGTCCACGCACAGAAAGGAGGAGGGTGAACAGAAGATTGTGCGGGAAGGGGATCGTGTGGGGTTTCGGGCTGCTTTTTCTGCCGCTAGGCCCACTTTGGGCGGCCGACGAGGCCCAGGCTCCCTCGGGAGGAAGCGCGCCGGAGCTTTCGGCCGGCGCTGGGGACGCGGGCGCGCTTCAGGGGAGTCCCGAGGAGATGGACCGACTCCAGAAGGTGCTCGAAGAGCAGGGGATCGCGGCCGCGCAAGCCCAGAATCCGGGAATCAAGCTGACCGGCTACGTGGAGGCGAGCTACACGTACAACTTGGTCAACGCCCCATCCTTTAATCAAGTCCCGGTCATCGCGGCAAATCCGGCGATCTCCGGGGTGCCGAGGGGAACCCCACTTCCCGCGTATCCCAGCATGCCTCTGCGCTTCACCACCGACGGGATTCCGGGAGGTTCATTCAACCTGAACCAACTCAAGGTGGCTCTCGAGAAAGCCCTTACCGACGAAAACAAATGGCAGGCAGGCTTTCGGGTCGATGCGATCTTCGGTCAGGATGCGGCTCTCGGCGAGCCCGATGCGGTAACCGGCAACGGGAGCTTCAATAATACCGGGATCGGGTTCAATTCCAGCGGCATCTTTCTCGAGCAGGCCTACGTGCAGTTCAAGATGCCGGTGGGAGACAAGAGCATCGAGTTCCATATCGGCCAGTATGCCTCGCCCATCGGGTTGGAAGTCATGGAGCGTCCGGCCAACTTCAACTTCAGCTACGGCATTCTCTTCAACAACTTCGAGCCATTCACGATGGTCGGCGGCGAGGCAATCTATAAGATCGACGACTGCTGGACGACACGAGTTGGCCTCACCAACGGGGGGTGGAACGTATCGCGTTCCGGGTATCCCTATTACGGGATGGTGAACAACATGATCAACAGCAGCAACGCGGTCGTCCTCTGGCAAATGATCGACTATGTCTCGAAGGACAAGCTCTTCCTCAACACCTTCGGCTATGCATTCGCACCCGATGGCGTGAATCCCCCGGGATTCGGCACCCGGCCGATGACTGGTTACGCGGGCGCTTACAATTATGGTGGAGACATCGTTCCCTCTCCGTATAACGACAACGGCCTCTTCATGGAGTTCAACGATTTCGGGACCTGGATCCCGAAGTGGGTCAAGGACCAGAAGCTCGAGTTTGCCTACGAGCTCGTCGGCGGTTTTTCGAACGCCGCCGTGCTTCCGGCCGGATTGCCCCAGATGGGCGGCTCGACGCTCAGCAGCCTGGGTGTCTTCCCGGCCGCGGGGCTTCCTCCCGGCGGGTACAACGGCTCTACGAGCTTCTTTGGGGTGTCGATCTACCAGATCTACAAATTTAACAAGGTTTTCAGCATGGCGTGGCGGGAGCAGTTCGACCATACCAACTCCAATCAGATCTTTTCCAACTACCTCTTCCCGGCGGACATCTGGGATGTGACGGTCGACTGGCGCTTCGATCTCGCCGACAACTTCATGATCCGCATCGAAAATCGGATGGACTATGGCAAAGGGTTTCTCACCTACTACAGCCCGGCGGAGGGCATAGTGCCATCGAGCGGAAATGGACTAGCGGCGATGAGCAATGGCCCCTTCTGGTTCTTCGCGCTCGACATGGTCTACTCGTACTGACGCGCAAGAAAAGGAGAAAGCGGTGAATTTGAACGGAAAGGGGATCTCGTGCGTCTCAATCTACAGAAACCTCGAACGAATCGTTTTCCTCCTCTAACGATTCCCGAAAGAGCGGCACGGATTTCCGTGCCGCTTCTTTTTTCTCCCTACGTCCTTGCAGGCGAGCTCTCCTTCGCATTGCCTATCTCCTGGATTCCGCGTATCCTCCCTTGACGCAAGGGAAGAATCGCGATCGGTGACCTGCAAATATTCTCCTTCGGCTCGCCGGACCCGGCGAGCGCACTGACGCTCCCATATGGCACTCGTGGTCCAGAAGTATGGCGGGACGTCGGTCGGCGACGTCCAATGCATCGATCGGGTGGCAAGACGCATTGCTGGTCGCCATGAGCGAGGAGACCAGCTGGTGGTCGTCGTTTCGGCCATGTCCGGGGTGACGGACTCTCTTTTGCGGTTGGCGCGCCAAGTCCATCCCGACCCGATGGGGCGCGAGCTCGATCTCCTCCTGGCCACGGGGGAGCAGACGACGACCGCTCTTCTTGCGATGGCTCTCCATGCAAAGAAGATCCGCGCCGTGCCCTTGACAGGAGCGCAAGCCGGGATCGTCACGGACGGGTCGCACACGCGCGCCCGCATCCTCAATATCGGTCCTAAAAAGATCCATCGCTTTCTCGACGAGGGAGCCGTCGTCGTCGTGGCGGGTTTCCAGGGGCAGGATCTTCAGGGGAGTATTACGACTCTGGGACGGGGAGGGTCCGACTTGACGGCGATTGCCTTGGCAGCCGTGCTCAAGGCCGATCTCTGCGAGATCTACACCGATGTCGACGGCGTTTATACTGCGGATCCCCGCATGGTTCCGAATGCCGCGAAGCTCGACGAGATCAGCTATGACGAGATGCTGGAAATGGCGGCATCGGGATCCAAGGTCATGCAGAGCCGCTCGGTCGAGTTCGCGAAGAAGTTTCGGGTTGTCTTCGAAGTGCGGTCGAGCTTTTCCGACGCCCAGGGAACGATTGTGAAGGCAGAAACAAAATCGATGGAAGATGTCGTCGTTCGAGGGATCAGCCTCGAACGGAATCAAGCAAAACTGACCATTCCGGCGGTGCCGGACCACCCCGGGGTGGCCGCCAAGATCTTTTCGTCGATCGCCGAGCATGGCGTTTCGGTCGACATGATTGTGCAGAACGTTTCGGACCGAGGTCTGACGGATATTACCTTCACGGTGAACCGGGACAGCCTCTCTCGAG
>JAQUAR010000280.1 GCA_028687155.1 Methylacidiphilaceae bacterium
CGTCGGCTCCCATGGCGCAAGCCGAGAAGTCGCGAGGTACGTAGACTCTCATACCGAAACCCCCATCCCGTGTAGAATGCGCTCCACCCTCTCCACGCTCATCCGGCCGTAAAGCTTTCCATCGACCGCAACCGACGGGCCGCAAGCGCAATTGCCAAAGCAATAGGTCGGCAGAAGCGTCACTTCGCCGTCGGCCGTCGTCTCACCAAAATCGACTCCCAGCTTCCGCCGAAGGCGGTCGATGACGGCCGCCGATCCATTGGCCTGGCAAGCCTCCGCCCGGCAGACCGAAACGACATGCTTTCCGACCGGCTTGAGCCGAAAATCGTGATAAAAGGTCAAAACGCCATAGACGTCGGCCTGGGAAAGATTGAAGGCGCGGGCAATCTCCGGAAGACGCTCCTTCGGAATATAACCATAGCAGTTCTGAATGGCATGAAAGGCGGGAATCAACCCGTTTGCCAGACCCGAAAAGCTCTGCAATATCCCCTCCAACTCATCCTTCCTCTCGACCTTGCCGTTTTCCATTCCCTCTCCGCTAGATAGAGGAGTCGCCGAGTTCGGTTAGGATCCGATCCTCGCCTCCATCCACAACTACTACCATTTGGAGCGCAATCGGCAATCCGCAATTTGCATCTTTGAACGATGCTTCCTTCCGGTCCGCGGCGGGACCGTTCGCTAGGTCTCTCGAAAAAAAAGAACTTGTGGGTCGATGGTGGGATCGGTAGATTACCTCGTAACCGTGGCACGGCTTCCGACCGAGAGAAAGCCGGCCGAACGAGGAGGCCAAAGAATTATGAAGTGGGTAAAGCCGGAATTCGAGGACATCAGCCTCTGCATGGAGGTCACCGCTTACGTCAACGTAGCGGGCAAATAGTCCCTCGCACGTTCGCAAGATGGGGTGAGCCAGAAGGCTCACCCTGTTTTTTCTCGCTGTCGCTCAACGTTTCGCTGGTTCCTTTGGCTATCACCCAAGATGCGACTGCTCGTGCTTGGCTCCGGGGCGGGCGGAGGAGTACCGCAGTGGAACTGCCGCTGTGCCTATTGCACCCAAGCCCGAGAGGAGCGCGACCTTCCGTCCTCAAGAAAGATCTTCCGCCACACGCAAGCTTCGATTGCGGTTGCGGAAAGGGGGGAACGTTGGCTCCTGGTCAACGCATCGCCTGATCTCTGTTCCCAATTTGCCGAACGGGCGGAGCTTGCCCCGCCGGAAGGGTCGCTCCGCGGCTCGCCTCTGGCGGCGGTAGCGCTGACCGATGGCCAAATCGACCATGCGACCGGGCTCCTCTTCCTGCGGGAGGGAACGGAGTTAACCCTCCTCTGCACCGAACCCGTCTGGAAAAGCCTCGGCTCCACCTTCCCGATCGTCTCCCTTCTCGGCCACTTCCTTCCGGTCCGAAGGCTCGCCTATCCGGTCGAGCTCGCCTCCCTGATCGTGGAGGCTCTTCCGTTTCCTGCGGCTCCCGCCCCCTACGAGCCCCCCTCGAACGAGAGCGGGCATGTCGTCGCCCTCCGCATCACCGGGAAAAAGAGCGGACGACGGGTTGTCTACGCTCCAGGTCTTCCGGGAATATCCCGGGAGTTTGCGGCTTTCGTCGCGGGATGCGACGCTCTTTTCGTCGACGGGACATTCTGGTCGGAGGAGGAGCTCGCCCCGATGAACCCCGAACGCCGCCGATCGATTCTCCAAAGCCACCTGCCCGTCTCCGGGCCGGGAGGAACGCTCGCCTGGCTTTCGGGGCTGACGATCCGGGAAAAGTTCTACATCCATATCAACAACACCAACCCCATCCTCGATCCGGGGTCCTCTCCGGCAAAACAAGTAAGGGAAGCCGGGGTGCAAATTGCCTATGACGGGATGCTCCTCCGGCTCTATCCTTTCCAATCATGAGCTTACCCTTTTACTTCCAGCTCGACACCGAGCCCCCTCTCTCTCGGGGTGACTTCGAACAGCGGCTCCGGGCGATTGGAGCGAGAAGCTATCACGACAAGCATCCCTTCCACGTCTTGATGAACGAGGGGAAGTGCAATGAGGAACAGATTCGCGGCTGGGTCGCCAACCGTTTCTATTATCAGGTCCAGATCCCAATCAAGGATGCGGCAATCCTCTCGATCTGCCCGGACCGGGAACTTCGACGGGAATGGATCCGCCGCATCCACGACCACGACGGCTTACAGGACGATCCCGGCGGAATCGAGCGCTGGCTCCTGCTCGGGGAAGCGGTCGGCCTTACCCGCCAAGAACTCTTGGAACAGAGGCGGCTCCTGCCGGGTGTCCGTTTCGCGGTCGATGCCTACGTCCACTTCTGCCGCAGCCACTCCTGGCTGGAAGCCATGGCCTCTTCTCTGACCGAGCTTTTCGCCCCATCGATCCATCAGAAACGGATCGACGCCTTTCCGCAATTCTACCCTTGGATTCAGGAAGAGGGGCTCCGCTACTTCCGCAAGCGTCTCACCCAAGCTCCCAAGGACGTCGGCTTCACCCTCCGTCTGGTGCTCGATCAGTGTAGAACCAGGGCGGCGCAGGAAGCGGCCTTGTCCGCCCTCCGCTTCAAGTGCGAGCTTCTCTGGTCGATGCTCGACGCCATGTACATGGCTTATGTCTTGCGCATCCAAATGCCCTCCCTGGATGAACAGTAGAAAGGCAACTCCTCGGCTTGCCTCCAAGGCCCGCTTGCGTCAGGACCCCATTCGGCAAAAGCCCATTCTCCTCTATCCCGAAGGGGTGCTCATCCTCAACCCGTCGGCAGAGGCGATCCTCTCCCTTTGCGACGGCCATCGTTCGGTCGCCGAGATCGTCTCCGAATTGGCGAACCGCTACGGGGTCGAAACGGTTGCGCTCGAGGCCGACGTGGGGAACTTTATCGAGGGACTGGTCGAGCGAGGGCTGCTCCTCTTCCCGGATGCCATGGAGGACTAAATGTCACAAGCGAGAGCCGCTTCGGCCGCGACAGAAGGAGTGGTGGGAGAGCAAGCGAAGGCCTTGAATTCAGGCTATCCCTTCTCCCTTCTTTGCGAGGTCACCTTCCGCTGCCCGCTGCAATGCCCCTATTGCAGCAACCCGCTCGACTTCGCCCGCTCGCTGCG
>JAQUAR010000281.1 GCA_028687155.1 Methylacidiphilaceae bacterium
GGCCTGGGGCCGGAGGACTTCGTGGTGCGGCTGAGCGACCGTGGGTTCTGGGCCCGGTTTTTCGAGCGGCACAAGGTGAAGGAAGAGGAGCGGTACGGGCTCTTCCAGGCGATCGACAAGATCGAGAGGCAGCCGCGGGAAACGACCGAAGCGGCACTGGGTTCTCTGGCCGCTCCGGTCTTTCGCCTGATCGACGAAGGCGAGCCATGGGAGCCGGTCGAGCGGGTCTTGGCGGGCCTGAGCGCGCGAGGGCTTTCGAGCTTCGCCGAGCAAGATTTCCGCGTGGTGCGGGGGCTCGCCTATTATACGGGCACCGTCTTTGAGGTGTTCGACCGGCAAGGCGTCTTCCGGGCCATTGCGGGCGGCGGCCGGTATGACGATCTTCTGGAGCGTCTCGGCGGAGAGCGGATCCCGGCGGTGGGATTTGGGATGGGGGACGTGGTTCTCGGAGAGCTGCTTCGGGCGAAACAAAAGCTTTGCGCGACCGTCGCGCGGCCGGAGTGCTTTGTCGTGATTTCCGAGGAAGAGGTTCGTCCTGCCGCCGTTCGACTGGTACAGTCGCTGCGGGACCAGGGCTTTTCGGTCGATTATCCGCTCCATGCTGCCAAACCCAAGAAACAGTGGGAGCGGGCGGAGGCGGTGGGCGCCCGGCATGTCATCGTCGCGGACTTCCGCGTCATGGAAGGGAAGGCCGAAGTGCGGGAGGTGGCTTCTCGGAAGAGCCAGGTCGTTTCGCTCGCGGAGATCGGATCGCTTCTGCAGGCGGGAGGCAGAGAGCGCGAATCGGGCGGCGGAGCGCCCCAGTCCTAGCTTCTCGAATTAGAAAGGATCGGGATGAGAATCGCGAACCGGTGGCGCACCCATCATTGCGCTCAATTGCGGGCGGCCGACGTGGGCAAGAATGTGCGGCTGTGCGGCTGGGTCGACCGGCGGCGCGACCATGGCGGGCTGGTCTTCGTCGATCTTCGGGACCGTGAGGGAGTTTCCCAGATTGTCTTTCATCCGGAGCAGCATCCCGAGACGGCGGAGATCGGGAAGGCTCTGCATGCCGAGGATCTGGTGCAAGTCGAGGGGCAGATCGTGCGGAGACCGGAGGGAACCGAGAACAGCGGCTTGGCGACCGGAGAGATCGAGCTGGTCGCCCATTCTGTCCGGCTGCTGGGGTCGTGTCCGCCGCTCCCGTTTTCCCTGGATGGGGTTGTCGAAAACGAAGAGCTTCGGCTCGGCTTCCGCTTCCTGGATCTGCGGCGGCGGAAGATGCTGGAAAACCTCCAGCTTCGTCACCGGATCAGCAGGGCGGTGAGAGAATATTTGGACGCCCAGGGGTTTCTGGAGGTGGAAACCCCGATCCTCTCGAAGAGTACGCCCGAGGGAGCGCGGGATTTTCTGGTTCCGAGCAGGCTGATCCCTGGTTCCTTCTACGCTCTCCCCCAAGCCCCGCAACAGTATAAGCAGCTTCTGATGGTCGCCGGAATCGAGCGCTATTACCAGATTGCCCGCTGCTTCCGAGACGAGGACTTGCGAGCGGATCGGCAGCCCGAGTTTACCCAAGTCGACCTGGAGGCGTCCTTTGTCGAGCCCGAAGACATTCAATTCTGGGTCGAAGGAATGCTAAGGAAGATCTTTCGCGACGTACTCGACGTCGATCTGACGCTCCCCTTTCGCCGCATGAGCTACCGGGAGGCGATGGATCGCTACGGCAGCGATAAGCCCGATCTCCGTTTCGGGATCGATCTTTACGATGTCGGCGAAATTTTTCGCGAGTCGGATCTCAAAGTCTTCCGGGCCGTCCTGGATCGAGGCGGGGTCGTCAAGGCCGTGAACGGGAAGGGGCTTGCCCACATCGCGGCCTCGGAGTTGACTGGACTCGAGGATCTTGCCCGCAGCCTCGGAGGGAAAGGCTTGGCTTACGTTCGAGTGGAGAGTTCCGGCTGGAAATCACCGATCGCGAAATTTCTCGCGGCCGGGCAGCGGGATGCGCTTGCCCGCACGCTCGGGGCGACCGAGGGCGATCTGCTCCTCTTCGCCGCCGGCCAGTGGGATCTCGCCTGCGAGATCCTCGGTCGCGTCCGTCTTCGACTGGCCGATCTCTCCGGCGAGAGGAGAGGGAATGCGGAATGGAAGTTTCTCTGGGTGACGGACTTCCCCTTGCTGGCCTATGACCGGGAAGAGGGCCGCTGGACCTCCATGCATCATCCCTTCACCCGGCCGCATGCCGAAGACCTTCGGCTCTTGGATGAAGGGCGCTACGGCGAGCTGAGAGCCTTGGCCTATGACATCGTTCTCAACGGGACGGAGTTGGGCGGGGGCAGCATCCGGATTCATGAGGCGGATTTGCAGCAGAAGATCTTTTCGGTGCTAGGCATCGACGCCGAGACACAGGAGCAGCGCTTTGGCCACCTGCTCAAAGCCTTCCGTTACGGCGCCCCACCTCATGGTGGTGTCGCGCTCGGCCTGGATCGGCTCGTGATGCTTTTGGCCGGAGCGGAATCGATTCGGGACGTCATCGCCTTTCCGAAGAATCGACATGGCGTGGATCCGTTGACGGGCTCGCCGTCGCGGGTCGAGGCGAAGCAGCTGCGAGAGTTGAAGATCGCTACCGGGAGGGGCGACGCATGAGTTCGCGGGGAGAGAAGCGGGGGTCGCATGCCTGCGACGCGTTGAGTCCGGATGTTGCCCCGGGGAGCGGGGAGGAGCAGAGAGAAGCGGTCGCGATGGAGCGCGTGCGACCACGAAAGACAAGGATCATTGCGACGCTCGGACCGGCGAGCGAATCGGAAGAGAAGATCGAGGAGTTGATCGCCCGTGGAGTGGACATCTTCCGTTTCAACATGTCCCACGCTTCTCCGGATTGGGTTCGGAGGATGAGTGCGTTTGTGCGCGAGCGGAGCCGCCGTTTCGGCCGGAATGTGGGGCTCCTTCTCGACACCCAAGGGCCGGCCATCCGCACGGGGGATCTGGCCGCCCGGCTCGAGCTTCATCCCGGAGATACGTTTACCTTCACGGTGCGCGGCGATCCGAGCGTCGACGAGCGGTCCGTTTCCGTGAACTACGACGATTTGGCCCAAGATCTGCGGGTA
>JAQUAR010000282.1 GCA_028687155.1 Methylacidiphilaceae bacterium
GTGTGCCGGGCGGGGTCTGGGCGGAGATCATGTAGAGATCGAGACGCGCGCCCAGGATGACCGAAAGGGTGTCTGTTACCTGAATCGTCTGCTGCCAGAAGGGAGAGACCTTCCAGTAGCGAGTCAAGTTGGTTCCCGTCGCTCCGTTGAGCGGCTCGAAGTAGAAGGGGTAGGGGCCGCCGGGAACGAGCCACTCCCCGCCTCCGGGAGCCGAAGGGTTGCCCACCCAGGCTTGAAAGGCGGGGGTAAAGGCGCCGTTGCGAAGGTAGGGATTCTCGAAGACGCTCCACTGGTTTGGGACCGTAAACTCAAGCGAGTCGTAGGCGAGCGCTTGCTGAAAGCGCCATTCGATGCCCGTATCGAGGAACTGTTCCATCGGCCCCAGGGGTCCCGGGGTCGTGAACTTCGCCCTGACCTCGGTCCGGTTGTCGATCTCATACGCATTCCACGCCTCTTGAAAGAAGATCTCGTCCTCGCTCGAAATGTGATCCTGGTACCAGAAGAGCGTATTGTTGACGACCTGGAGGTTGTCGCTCAGCACAACCGACTGAACGAGCTGCGCCATGCCGGTGATCGCCCGGCCGAGGTTGCCGGGATATTTGATCGTCTGCCTCCGACTGACAGGAACGGGAGTGCCGAGAAAGTTATTCGCCGGAACCGCGCCGGGACTACTCACCTGCGAGAGGGGTGGGTAACCGGGATAGTAGAGGCCATCCCGGATCAGCGACTCGGTCGGCCGATTCATCAGCACATCCTCCAGCATGTAGGAGTAGGTGCCGAAGTCGGCGTAGAGATCGGCATGGTAGCGGTCGTTCGGATGCCAGCCGATCGCTCCGTAAAAGTTCTCCTGCTGATCGAAGATGGAATCGTAGTAGCTGCCGTTCTCCATTCCTAAGTAGCTGAACCGGTAACCGAGCTTGGAGGATTGGCCCTCGGCCGGATGGCCGATCGGCCCGCCGACCTCGGCTCCCCACATGTACTGGTCGTACATCCCCATCGTCGCCCAGGCGTCGCCTCGGAACCGGTCGAAGTAGGGCTGCTTCGTAATGTAATTCACGTAGCCGTTGGAAGGCTGGGTAGCCCCGAAAACGGCACCGGGCGGCCCTTCCACAAGGTCCATGCTCTCCACCATGTTGAAGTTCCAGGGAACATCCTGTAACCCGAAGTTGACGTTCTCCTCGATTCCGTTGAGGAAGGTCAGGCCCTGTCGCCCGCGGATATCCGGAGCGGAGGCGCAGGCGGCCTGCGAAGGATCGACCATGGCCGCCGGATTGAGGTAGGTGATCGACAATGGGTCCCACTTCCCCCACTGGCCGATCCCCGCCGCTTCCATCAGCGTCTTCGAGACTGGAGTGACCGCCCTAGGCGTATCGATCACGTCCATGGGGATGGCGTAGGCGGAGGAACAACTCCCCGGCAGGATGCCGCCATCCGAGGCTTCGACCTGGACGGTGGGGAGCGTCGTGACGGTGGGGCCATCGCTAGAAATGCTGGCAGCCCTTCCGAGTAAAGGGAGGAGGGCGAGGGCAACGAACAGGAGCGCAAGACGGAATCGAGAGCGACCGGGCATGTTCGAGAATGATAATGCAATCTCATCTATGAACAAGACGAAATCCCGTCTCCTCGCGGGAAAAAGAAAGCGGGCTTCCTCGATTCCGAGGAAGCCCGCTGAACGCCTTCTCTAGCTTCTGTTTTGCCGACCCTACTTCCGGTAAGGCGCGTTGAGCGCGCTGATGAGCTCTTTCGCTCCCGCCGGAGGTGCCACTTTGCCTTCCAGGATCTCCCGGGTTGTTACCTTCTTTCCGTAATACTCCTTGTCGGTTCCCCGATCGGGCTCGACGCTGCTTTCCTTGAAGGCGACCGCGGTCCAGAAGCCCTTCTTCCGGGTGTAGACATAGACCGGAGCGACCTTATGGTGCTTCACCTCTTGTTCCGAGGTGGGTCCGGCAGCGACGGCGAGATCAACACCCAGCTTGAACTTGTGTCCTTTGGCAAAATGCTCGACAGCTTCAGGCGTGTTCAAGATGAAGAGAAGCTGCTCGGTTTCCGCTCCCACTTCGAGGCCAAAGCTCATTCCGCCGCTCTTCATGGCCGCCGGGCCGGACCAGCCATGAGCGGTCTTGGCCATAACCAAGCCCTTTCCGGAGGAGAAGCCGAGGATGAACCCTTCTTCCTTTTTCCTGAGATAGGCGAGGCCCTTGGCATGCTCCAGCACGGAGTGCGGAATCGTCTGCGTGCTCCTGCCCTTGAAATGATGAACGTCCTTGGTGGCGCGGTTGACGGTGTCTTGCAGATCCCAGGCCGCCCATCCGGATGTGGCAATCGAGAGGAAGCCCAGCACAGCGACCGCTGCGGGGAAAAGTCGTGTAGGTGGTTTCATTGGAAAACGTTGTTAGCAGGCGAGCCGGAAAAAGCAAGCGTGCGAAAAAAAAAATCCGGAGACACATTCTCGTCTGCTTTGTCTTGACAGCCCGAGGGATCCGAAATCTATTGGCCTATTCGGAAGGCGGTCGCGAATGGCGCCCTCTTCTTTTGTTTGCCGTTCGTGAAATTCACCAACTTGACCCGCGCCAACGAGATCGGCGCCAATTCCTATCTTCTCGAGTTTGACGGTGAGGGGCGGATCATCGTGGATGCGGGCCTCCATCCCCGGAGGGAAGGGGAGGAAGCAACGCCGGACTTCGGTCCGATTGGGAATCACGCGGCGGACGCCCTGGTGGTGAGCCACGCCCATCATGACCATATTGGCTCGCTCCCTCTCTTCGTGCGCCGGAAGGAAAAGATGCCGGTCTACTTGAGCGAGGCCACCTACCTCTTTGCAGAGCCACTGCTGCACAATTCGGTCGAGGTGATGCTCAAGCAGAGAGCGTCGCTCGGAATCACGAGTTACCCACTCTTCACCCACAAGGAAGTCGATCGGGCCGCGAAATCTTATCGAATTTGCCGGTCCGGCCACGAATGCTCGATCCACGGAGAATCCGCTCCCAAAGGAGAGCCTCTGAGCTTCCGGCTCTACCCCGGCGGGCATATCCTCGGGGCGGTCGGGGTGCGCTTCCGTCATCGGGATCGGCAAA